>JAZTXZ010000119.1:0-24681 GCA_045636685.1 Candidatus Avispirillum sp.
GATATACTCGGGCATTCACTTGTGAATGCCGAGCGAATCACGTTATCTCTGCCCTCGTATATCTTCATATTCGCGATGAGAAGTGGAGGCTTTAGTTCAGCGAATCCTCGATAACGCGTGTGCGAACACACCGACAAACCCAAATTTGAAGTTAAAGAATAAGGAAAAACAAACCGGCTACGGGCAGAACCCATAGCCGGTCTTTTTTGAAGTTTTTTGCGGAGCTTTTTTACAAAAAAGCGACCGTACTCCCCTTACTTTGCGTCGTTCTGGCGGATTGCTACTCTTCTGATCTTTCCGCTGATGGTCTTGGGAAGCTCGTCGACGAACTCAACAACGCGGGGGTACTTATAAGGTGCTGTATGCTCCTTAACGTACGTCTGGATCTCCTTTTTCATCTCGTCCGTACCAACGCTTCCCTTTGTGAGAACGATGGTAGCCTTAACGATCTGACCTCGGATAGGATCGGGCACGGGAGTAACGGCACATTCGAGAACGTAGGGAAGCTCCATGATAACGCTTTCGATCTCGAAGGGTCCGATGCGGTATCCGGAGGACTTGATAACGTCATCGGTACGTCCTACGTACCAGATATAGCCCTCCTCATCCATCCAGGCGGTGTCGCCTGTATGGTAGTAGCCGTCAAACCAAGCATCCTTTGTGCTCTCTTCATTGCGGTAGTACTCAAGGAAGAGTCCGGGAGGGGTGGATTCCTTAGTTCTTATGCAGATCTCACCTGTTTCACCTGTGGGGCACTTTGTGCCATCGGGGCGGAGTATCTCAAGCTGATACATAGGAGAGGGTCTGCCCATAGAGCCGGGGCGGGGAGTTGTTCCAACGAGGTTACCGATAGAAAGAGTAGTCTCAGTCTGACCGAAGCCCTCCATAATAGTAAGTCCCGTTGCCGCCTTGAACTGATAGAATACCTCGGGGTTCAGCGCCTCGCCTGCAGTAGTGATATACTTGAGGCTTGAAAGGTCGAACTTTGAGAGGTCCTCCTTAACGAAGAAGCGGAGCATTGTGGGAGGAGCACAGAAGGTCGTGATGTTGTACTGCTTGAAGAGGGGGAGGATCTCGTTTGCATCGAACTTATCAAAGTCGTATGCAAATACGCATCCCTCGCAGAGCCACTGACCGTAGAGCTTGCCCCAGAGAGCCTTACCCCATCCTGTATCGGAGATGGTGAAGTGGATGCCCTCGGGATCAACGTTGTGCCAGTATCTTGCCGTGATATAGTGGCCTATTGCATATGTGAAGCTGTGTGCGGCGATCTTGGGGTAGCCTGTTGTTCCTGATGTGAAGAACATGATCATAGGCTTCTGACCGCAGGCTGTGGTAACTCTTTCGAGAGCGGGGGAAGCATTTGCGATTCCCTCGTCGAAGTCCTCAAAGCCCTCGCACTGGCCGTGAGCCATAATGAGCTTAACGGGCTCCTTTGCAAGAGCTGCGGCGCTCTTTGCGTGAAGGTGAGTGTCTCCGTCGCCTGTGCAGACGATGGCGGAAACTCCTGCCGCATTGTAGCGGTATTCGAAATCGTGCTCAACGAGCTGATTTGTTGCGGGGATGGCAACTGCGCCGATCTTGTGGAGACCGAGAATTGCCGCCCAGAACTGCCAATGGCGCTTGAGAACGAGCATAACGCGGTCGCCCTCCTTGATTCCGAGAGAGAGGAAGTAGTTTGCGGCGCGGTTTGAAAGCTCGCTGATTTCCTTATAGGTGAAGCGCTTTTCGTTCTTTTCGTTATCGAGGTGGATGAGCGCAACCTTGTCGGGAGTCTTTTTCGCAATTGCATCAACGGTGTCGTATGCGAAGTTGTATGTGTCAAGATTCTTGAAACGGATGTCCTTGAGAAGTCCGTTTTCATCCTCGTCGCACTCAATAAAGTTAAGGGCAACGGGGTTTTCGGGAAGGGCGTGGAGAGGTGTGAGCTTATCTTCGATCTTCTTTGCATTCTCATCCTCTACCATGTCATACGTCGCATCTCCGCGGTTCATAACCACAGCAAGGAAAACGCAGTCCTCGCCACCCGTAGCTATCATGCCGTGGGGGAGAGCGGAATTATAATAGATAGAGTCGCCAACATTCAGTACCTCAATCTTTCCGTCGACAACTACTTTGAGTGAGCCTTTGAGGATAAGGTTAAATTCCTGGCCGTTGTGCTTTGCGGTCTTTATGGGCTGATCCTGCTCCTCCTCGGAGTAGCGGGCAGTAACGCAGAAGGGCTCAGCGATCTTGTCCTTGAACATATATGCAAGGTTTTTGTAGTCGAATCCCTTTCTTCTTGCGATGGGGAGACCCTCGCCCTGTCTGTTTACGGTGTACTCGGAAAGAGTAGGGCTCTGACCCTTGAGGAGGTCTGTGGGGTCAGCTCCGAGACGGCTTGCGCATTTATATATAAATGTAAAGGTAAAATCTGTTTCGCCTGCCTCAAGCTGCTTGTATGCTTCAACGGTAACGCCTGTGCATTTTGCCATTTCCTCAACGGAAACCTCGCAGCTTTCTCTGAGGGCTCTTATTCTCTGGGCAACCTCAGCTATGGCATTTGTCATTGCTTTTTCCATGATAAAGATCCTTTCTTTGGGGGAATAGAGTGATTTTGTCGAGGTAAACAAAAAAGCTCGCCTCAAAAACCTTTGAGACGAGCTGTAATTAACCCGCGGTACCACTCAAATTGCACTGAATTCAGTGCCACTCTTGGGCTCAAACAAGCCCCTTGCCGTTACGCCGCAATCGCGGGGAGCGCCTACTTGCCATCGTTTCGGACTCCCGGCTCGGAAGGGATAGCACCTGCCCATCATACCTGCTCGCACCAGCCGCAGGTTCTCTGGAATGAGAGGGACATTAGCCGTCTTCGTCATTGCCTTTATTGATATTAGAATTATATACCCCTGAGTTTTTAGTGTCAAGGGAAACTTTTACTTTCTGCGTTTTTCACAAAAAGCATGTTATGATTGTGTGCGAGTTCACAAGGGTTACATTCCTGAAATTAATCTTGCAAGAGCATTTGCGTCAATGGCGTTAAAGACTCCGTTTCCGTCAACATCGGCGGCGAAGCGCTGTGCTTCGCTTGCGCTGGCAACGCCGGCAAAAAATCTTTTCATAACGTTCGAGTCCTTGGAGTTTATTGTTCCGTCGCCGTTGATGTCGCCCTTTGTATATGTGGGTATATGGTCGGGGTCCGGAGCGCGGCAAACTGAGCATTCGCCGTTCTTAAAGCTGTGGCCTAAAGCCGGAACAGTTGTTGAGGCTGAATATGAGCAGTTTTTGCAGCTGTAATTTCTGCTTCCGTCCTCTGTGCAGGTAGGAGCCACATATGTCTCTGTTTCTTCATGACCGAGAGCCGGAATTTCCATATTCTGAGTATTGTTGCAGTATGAGCAGGTATAGTATCCGATGCCTGCCTTTGTGCAGGTTGCAGGGGTTGAAAGGGCCTCTGATAAAATATAGTTGTGTGAGCAGGGGATAGGCTCGTATTCAGCGGGAGAGAGGGTAACCTGGCAGAATGAGTATGTGCCTGAGGAGGTGTAAAGGATATTGATCTTGTCGTCGGTTTTGCTGTTTGCTCTATGTGAGGAGATATTTATAAGATTTCCTGCGCCGGGGAGGGACAGGGTCTTGCCTATCTTGTGATAATTGTATCCGCCCTTACCGTTATATTCTGTTCTGTAGATGGTAAGTGTGCCTGTATGGCCGGAGACGATATTAACATTTCCCTTGGAGTCTTCATAAAGGCGGAAGCTGTATCCGCTCTCGCCTGCCATTTCGTCTGCAATAACTCCGTCGTAGAGCTTGACCGGGCTTTTGCCGTCAGTAACATCCCATACCTGATGATACCATTTGCACTCGGAGGCAGTGCTTCTGTTCATGGCTGCTTGAATGAGCGCCTTGTTGTAGGTGATATGGAGGAGGAGCTTGCCATTGGCATCTTCCGTAAGGAGGAAGTCGCCGCCGTTGTTATTCTGGATTGCAGGATAGTAGTTTGAAAGGCGCTTTGCAAGAGTATAACGCTCTGCCTGAGTTCCGGTAACCTGAGAGTAGTCAGCCTCGCAAACGCTGTACATAGTGTGCTTGCTGGATGTAACGCTGGGGAAGTAAAAAAGGTCGAGCTGGTCCCAGCAGTAGTTTGCAGCCCAGCGGGTTATGCCGTTTTGCTGCATGTATGCTCTGTCTGATGAGCTGAGTCCGTCGTCACTGCCTATCTCGGGATAGCCGAGGGAGGCTGCCTTGATGTCGCGCTGTGCTATTATCATCATACCGCCGGTTTGGTCAATGTAGCCGTACATATAGCAGTGTCTTGCTTCGATCATGGCAGAGCGGACTCTCGTATCCCATTTATTTGTGTCTATATTGAATATGGTCCAGTTAAGAGATGCCTTTTTCTGCCCCTTAACGTAGTCTCCGCCGGCGTGCATAACAATAATGCGGTTTTTATACTGATCGTAGAAACATGTGGCATAGCCGTAGCCGTCCTGAGGGCCGCCGGAGATTATGCTTGTATAAGATGTAACCTTTCCGGTTTTTGCATCGAGCTTATATGCGCGGCAGTCAAATCCCTCTGAGGAAAGATTTCTTTTTGAGTCTGAGGTTGAGGTGATAGCCCAGACGTTTTCGTCATTATCAACTATGAGGGATACCTGGCTTGAATCGTAATACTTGTCGGCTGAGAATATCTCTTTTGCTGAACCTGTGGCGGGATCGATCTTAAAAAGAGACCAGCGTGTCATGCTTTGGTAGGATTCGTTTGTAAAATCCTTTGTAACGTATGCGGCATAATCTCCGTGAGATGTATGAACGGTTCTCGTCTGATGATTACCGTGTCCCGCATCGTTGGCGAGCCCTAATCCTGTTGCCTTTTTTATATTGATAGCGGAGCTGAGACTGTAGGAGGGGGCATCAGCAGCGCTTCCGGGAATAACGAGTGCTGAAAAAACTGTTATAAGCGCAAGAATTAATGTAACGACTTTTTTCATTGTAAGTATCCTTTCTAAATTATATCCTTTTATAAGTTTACACTAAAAAGTTATGTTTTTCAATAGGAACAGAGGGAAATTTAATTTTGAATCGTGCTGATACAAGATGTCGCCCTTCCGACATCCGGGATATCTCCATCTGCCGTCAGAATGTTGACAAAAAAGGCAGGTGAGGGTATAATCAAAGCAGTTATATATAATATGGAGGGAAATATGTCCTACAAATATAAAACCGAGCTTCATTGCCATACAAAGCACGTCAGCCGCTGCGCAGGTCACGATGCGGAGGGCATCGTTGAGATGTACCTTGCGGCAGGCTATACCTCAATCGTTATAACAGAGCATCTTGCGGCAGGCACATTCGTAAATATGCAGGATAAATCTCTCGAGGAGCAGATGGAGCATTTCGTTCAGGGCTATCGCGAGGTGAAGAAGGCGGCAAAGGGCAGACTTAACGTCCTCATGGGCGCAGAGGTCAATTTTGCAGGCACACTCAGCACCGACTATCTTATCTACGGTCTTGAGGAGGAGTTCTACCATCGCTGTCCCGACGTTTATACCCAGAGCAAATACTGGACCGCAGCTCTTGTGCGCAATAACGGCGGCGTGTTCATCCAGGCCCATCCCTTCAGAACAAACTGCGCTGTAACCGAGGATTTCGTTCTCGACGGCATCGAGGTATGGAACGGCCATCCCTTCCAGAAGAATCATAACCGTATAGCACGCGAGTTTGCAAAGGAGTATCCGGGTTATATCCTCACCTCAGGCGGCGACCATCACGACGATAATATGTATCCCGATGCAGGCATTCTCACAAAGGAGCCTATCACCACAGAGAAGCAGCTTGCGGAGGTTCTTCGCAGCCGCGACTTTGAGCTTATCTGCGACAGAGAGGCAAGAGAGCGATCAAGAGAGGAAGAGAAAAAACGAGAAAAAGAGAGAGAAGAGGCCAGATTAGGAAAATAATTTCGTTCTTCGCAAATTAGAAAAAGTGAGGAAACGAGAGAAAAAACGAGCATTTAAGAGCATTTGATATACTAAATTAATTTCTTAAAAAATTTTTCAAAAAAAGTATTGACAAGGCCGATGTAGTCTGCTATAATCTCACTTGCTGAAATTAACACATTAAAGCTAAATCGGAGGATAATCTTATGTCTACTTATATGGCAAAGAAAGAAACCGTTGAGCGCAAGTGGTATATTATCGATGCGGCTGGTAAGCCCCTCGGTAAGACTGCTGCAGCAGCGGCTACTATACTTCGCGGCAAGCATCGTCCTGAGTACACACCTCACGTTGACTGCGGCGAATTCGTTGTAATCATCAACGCTTCCAAGGCTGTTCTCACAGGTAAGAAGCTTGAGCAGAAGTTCTACCGTCGTCACTCCGGCTACATCGGTGGTCTTAAGGAAGTTTCCTACAAGCACCTTATGGCTACAAAGCCCGAGTTTGCAATGGAGCACGCAGTTAAGGGCATGCTTCCTCACAACTCTATCGGTGACAAGGCAATCACTCGTCTCAAGGTATATGCAGGCGAGGCACACAAGCAGCAGGCTCAGAAGCCTGAGGCTTACGAGATCTGAGAAAGGGGATAACAGAAAATGTATACAAGTGCAAAGCCTTATTTCTACGGCACAGGCAGAAGAAAGAGTTCTGTTGCCCGCGTTCGTCTCTACCCCGGTACCGGTGTTGTAACAATCAACGGTCGTGATATTGACGATTACTTTGGTCTCGAGACCATGAAGCTCATCATCAACCAGCCCTTCGAGGTTACTGGTACAATGGGCAAGTTCGATATCGTTGCAAGCGTAAAGGGCGGCGGCTTCTCCGGTCAGGCAGGCGCTATCCGTCACGGCGCAGCTCGCGCACTCCTCCTTGCTGATGACACATTCCGCGCTCCCCTCAAGAAGGCAGGTTTCCTCACAAGAGACCCCAGAATGAAGGAGAGAAAGAAGTACGGTCTCAAGGCAGCTCGTCGCGCAAGCCAGTTCTCCAAGAGATAAGTTCTTATTTCAAAGAGTATTCAAAAACCCCGAAACCATTATGGCTTTGGGGTTTTCTTTTTGATATAAAATCCATCTTGGTGCAAATTTGGTGCAAACTTTTTAAAACACCCTATGACAGCAAAAAGTCATAAGGTGTTTTTGTATGAGTTGTATTAAAGCAGAGCGACAAATTGGGATTTAGCATAGAGCATAAAAATCAAAGGTCTATTCTCATTTCAGTTTTTCCACCACTTTTTCCAATCGCAACAAACCCAAGTCTTTTATATAATCTTTCTGCTCTTGTATTATCATTATCTACATTTAAAGCAATATAAAAATACCCGTCCTTTTTACTTATTTGACGAGCATATCTTATCATTTTGGTTCCTATTCCTTGATTACGATATTCTTTGTGCACAACCAAATATGATAAATATATTGTTTTATTATCCATTGGATACAAAGACATGCCAGCTATATATTTGCCATTAAGAATATAAGCATACATTCTCCTGATTTCATTCTCAACTTCATTTTCTATTCTTTTTCTTTTTTCTAAATCGTTTTCAAAATCCCAAAAAGAAAAACAATGCTGAATCTCACTACATTGTATTCGTCTTATACTGTTATTCTCAGCCACAATATACATTTTGCCATATCCTCCTTAATGCTTGTGATGTAAATTCAAGTTTGTCGAATTGATTGCATTGTACCATAAATTGTTTTGGATTTCAATATTCTCGCAATCTTCATGAGTTATAACGATTCTTATAGAATCTTTATAACTCTTTTTCTTTTATAAGACTCTTTATTGAAAGAGCTACTTGCGAAAAATGGTTTACCGCACATAAGCGCTCACGGTCTACGTCATAGCAATGCAAGTCTTATGATAAATAATGGTATTGATGTAAAGGCAATATCCGAGTATTTAGGACATTGCAATATTTCAATCACGGCAGATACTTATTCCCATATCTTTGAGGAATACAAGACGAGAATAGCAAAATGTCTTGAAGATGACCTTATTTAATAACAAAGGAGCATAACCTATTTGGTTATGCTCCTTTGTTGATTTATTTACATACCTATGTTATAATTTATACGAACAAATAAAAGCGAGGGAATACCAATGAGTGCGATAATAGCTATTTGTGGCAAAGATTTTTGTACTTTTGTTGCGGATTTGCGATTGGTTTCCATTGATGAAAATGGAAACACTAAATTTAACAATGATAATACTGAAAAAATTTTCAAACTAAACAATCAACTTGTTTATGGTGCCACGGGAGTTTTTAATAACAGTGAAACATTCTTTTCACCGTTGAAACTTTTTAAGGATTATAGCTATCTTACAGTAAATTCTGTATGTTGTGCGGTCAAGGAATATATGTTTAGCAATTTAACAATGTTAAAGCGAAATAAAGCAAGAACATATTTGATTGGTGGAAAAGATAACAACGGAAAATTCACTTTACGGGTAATAAAATATGATGCACCTTTGAACAAAATTATCGAAGAAGACTATACTCCTCCCGAAAATGGAGTTGCTTTTTGTTTGTCATTACCCACACAGGCAAAATTATACGAAGAACAATATAAATTAATGGTGGAAAAAGCAATTGTAGATTCTTCAAAAGATATTGATTTGGTAAAAAATACAGCAAGTATCATAAGAGAAATAGCACATGTTGATTCAACTGTAAGCGAAAAAGCAATGGCACTTATAGTGCGGTAAATCTTGGTGCAAATTTGGTGCAAAACTTTATGAAACAACATGAACTTTTTGCAACGATATTCAATTTTGGCAAAACAAAACCGCACAATATACACGATTTCAAACGATATTACACGATATAAACGGTACACCGAAAACTCCAAGAGATAAGTTCTTATTTCAGAGAATATTCGAAAAAATTACAGCACTCACTTTTTGTGGGTGCTGTTTTTTAATATTTATTATCTATTATTTATTATTTATTCTTTAATCAGTAATTTGCAATCATATCCGTCAGCAAGAAAAACGAACGTTACAGCCGTAGGGGGGCCTCCCTCCCGATTACAAACAAAATGGTTTGCTTGATACGTTGTTTTAACGCATTAATTAACGATTCTCTCGTAGGGGAGCCCCTTGGTGCTCCCGTTGCAGGCGTAACGATTCGGGGTGAATGTCGTTTCGTTCTCGTGAAGATAGGTTTAATCCATCCGCACCTTGCGAGGGGCGGGGGACCACGAAGTGGTGGTGGGGTAGTAGCTGAAAATCTGGGCAAACGTTACGTCCGTGTTGATATGATACAATGAGGTTTGTTTAAACTGCTACCTACTACCCCTCTGTCAGCTGCGCTGACATCTCCCCTCGCAAGGGGAGACATGGCTTTGTTTAACTTTTGCGGTTGTTTGTGCATCAAATTTTGTACGGTTTGCGTGCAGATAGGAAGTGGGAGCAGCAAGCCGAGGGTTCCCTGAAGTGAGTTTGCGAGCTTAGGGGGGGCGAAGCAACCCGGCCTACGATGCTAAATAATCTTTATGCTGTTGACGGATATTCTAATTGCAAATAATTATCCCGAATCCAAACGGATTCGGGGTTTTTATGCCTTGGCTTTCGTATTAAATGAGACTGACATATTGGAATTTATATGCTTATTGAATTTATAATATATTCCACGTTCTCATCAATCGGTTTCGTTCCATCAACTCTAATGATAGGACATTTCACAGTTTGCAACCAATTTTCAACATAGCTACCCTGTCGAGATTCAACCATTTGAAAAAAAGCTTCTTCTTGGTTATACAAATCTCCGCTTAGTAGCATCCTGCTTCCAAACTTCTTAAAAGAACGATTTCTTACCCGCTGTGAACGAATGCTTTTGGGAACTTCAAGCATAATAACATAGTCATACATAGAGATAATGTCTTTTTCGTAATCACCTTTAACAGCGGCAAAAACAAAATCAGGATGATTTTTGACTTCATTCATAAGAAGCTGTTCGACTTCATGACGGGGTTTAGGGTTCGTGTATGGCTCATTTTGGTTCGATCTCGAAAAATACAAATTCTCATCATCGATAAAATAAAAACCTATTTTTTCAGCCAAAGCCCTTCCAAGAGTGCTCTTTCCACTTCCATTTAATCCACAAATCTGAATCCCAATTCCCATCATTCAGCCTCCAAATTCAAGTTTGTCTAACAAATATTTTCGTGTTTATATGTAGCTCGTCCTGCTTGCTTTGTTTCCACATGGCGAAAGCCTGCTTCAAAGTAAATCTTTTCCGCACTTTCGCCGTCGGGCCACAAATAACAATTATCTATTTGATTTGCGTGGCAATATTCAACGAAACTATTTATGATTGCTCTGCCAACACCTATATTTCTATGCTCTTTCGAAACAAGCAAATAATCAATTCTACATACTCCATCAGTCAAATGGCAATGTGTCATTCCCACGGGTTTTTCCTTATAATACGCAACAAAAAACAAGGTGTTCTCATTCATCAATGCTCTTTTTACAACGTCAATTTCCCATGGTTCTCCTGCTTTTTCAAATATCTCAACTCCATATTCATCTTTCCACGCCGTTTCTTTTCGAACAACAATTTGAGAATTTGGAATAATTTCATTTTTCTCCGTCAGAACCATATATTTTTGTTCCTCAGTCCAATACTCAAAACCATATTTCTCAAGCTCGCTTTTGATTTCGTCGAAAAAACCTTCCTCACGGATGGATTGATATATGTTGGGTCGAATGCCTTTGGATTTATAAAAGCTAATGATATCATTAAGAACAAAGTCTATGTCGTTTATTTTTTCTTTGTAAATAATTGCATGATTGGAGTCGAACGAATCTTTATTCTCCTCGTTGTAAAATAGCAATCCATAATATCGTGTTTCGTATGATGTTATTTCTCTTGGAAACAAATCTTCTTCCATATACATTTTTTCAAGTTTCATGTTCATATCTATAAATTCAAGTTTGTCGAATTGATTGCATTATACCATAAATTGTTTTTTTCCTGCACCGTTCAAACCGCATACTAATATAACATTGCTCATTTATAACAATTCTTCTCGATACATTTCAACGTGCATCATAATATGCCCAATATTACCTTCCCCTGCATATTGTGTTGCATCGAAAAAGTCATGGTCTAATGTTGACCAATATAGCTCATTCTCATCTCCGCTGACATCTACTGATTTATTTAATTTTCCAACATAAACTTCAAGATAACAATTCCCAAAATGATATGTAAAATCCATCAAATGAGAAAGAGTAATATCGTTTTTTGTTATTGCGGTTTCTTCTTCAAGTTCTCTATATGCCGCATCTAAACCACTCTCGTTTTCTTCTATTTTTCCACCAACAAAATTCGATAATCCCTTGTACGGATTATGCAGTCTTTTACACATCAACATTTTGTCAGTTTCTTTATTGAATACGACTATAGCATTATATCCTAACATTTTTTATCCTCCACAAACAAGAATTCATTCTATTAAAACAAATTCGTATTAGTTCAATATTAAATCAATCCCTTTTAAGAACGCCATCAATATTTGTATATTTTCTATTCTTATTGATTTCTATCTTGCTCTCAATTTCATTTTCAAGATCAACACCTAATATTTCAGAAAGACCAAGCAGATAGATAGCGATATCGGCAAGCTCTTCTCCGATATTACTTTCCTTTTTTCTCCATGCCTCATAGGCTTCGCTCACTTCTCCATAAAGTAGACAAAACTCTTTGTGGACGTCGGTAGTGTTAAAACCTTTATCTACTTTGTTTTTATAGATCACTTTTTGAATTGCTTTAATATCCATGATATTATCCTCACATTTTTCCTTGGATTAATGCCTTTCTTGTGTACATAACCTGTTTCAATTATTTTTCCTTTGATTCCAGATAATCGTATAGATTAATGGTTCCTGCTTCTTCTTCGATCTCAAGAATTGGAACGTACTCTATCAATCGTGTAGCTCCGTTTAATTTATCAACATAAAAATAAACAAACGTACCTGTATAGCTGCGGAATATCACCTGATACTCAGATTCTGTCTCCTCTCCCATTTTTAAATACATAATATCAGGATTGTCCTCTGCAATACTCCAATCATAGGTGCTGTGACAATAATTATATACTCCGTTGTAGGCCATTTCTTCAGATATATTGTTCTGCGAGGCCGTGGTGTCAGCGATGTCCGTGGTGACCGGCGTGTATGTGGTATCTGCAGTGGAAGAGTCGCCCGCAGCTTCATTTTTTGTGCCGCAGGCAGAAAGTATAGCGCTCATCATAAGCACCAGTATAAAAACAAAGGCAAGCTTTTTCATTTTTTGCCTCCAAACTTAAGTTTATCGAACTGATTACATTATATCATAAATTGTTTTGGGTTTCAATATCCTCCCATCTTCATGGGACATAACGATGCTTTCAGAACCCCCCGAATCCTTTTGGATTCGGTTTTTTTGCAAAGAAAAACCCGCCGTTTTTTCGGCGGGTTTTAACTGTTTGATGCTATAAAACAATATTTGCAGCTTGTTTTATTAAATTATTTGTATCTGTGGATCTTGTTTTGCGCTTAATGCGGTGCTTGAAATAATTAGTTCAGAGATTATTCAGCCTTATCCTCATCAGTGAGATCAACGATGGTAGAGCCGCCTGTTACCTGAGGGAGAGAGCCGTCCCACTTTTCGATCTTGTTGTAATCAACGAGAGCGTCGGTGATAGATGCGGCGATAATGGCATTTGCCTCAGCTTCTGCTTCAGCTTTGATTTTCAGTGCTTCAGCCTCAGCCTCTGCATTTGTGATAACAGTCTGCTTTTCAGTTTCTGCCTTGAGAAGCTTCTGCTGAGCAACCTGCTTTTCCTCGATAGCGTTGATATAAGCCTCGGAGAAATCATAGTTTACAATATTAACGTCTGTTACGTAAAGGCCGATCTCGTTGAGCTTTTCGTTAAGACCGGAAACAAGTCCCTCGGAGATAAGGCTTCTGTTGGTTACGCTTTCCTCAGCTGTGTAAAGAGCGGTTGTGGCCTTGAGCACCTCATTTACAGCAGGAGTTACAAGGACAGTTTCGTAGTCCTTACCGATATTCTTATAAATGGAATAGGATTTGGAGGTATCAACACGGTAGTTGATGGCGAGAGTTGTTTCAACAGTCTGGAGGTCTTTTGAGAATGCCTCAGTATCAACCTCAAGCTTTGTGATACGGTTATCGATCATAATTACCTGCTGAACGAAGGGAGCCTTGAAATGGAGACCTTCCTGCAAAACGTTGTTGTTAACCTTACCGAGGGTAACCACAACACCGGTGTGACCTGCCTTAACGATGGTGAAGCAATTCACACCCACGGCAACTACTACAAGAACGATAGCTACCGCAACGATTATCTTTGTGATAGTAGACTTTTTCATGATATTTCCTTTCTTTGACTGTGTTTTACAGTTTAGCCTATTATATCATTCATATGTTAACAAATCCATAGACGGAAAAATATTTTTGTCCCTTTTTTACCATTTACTGAAAATTGGGGTATAATCTTTGCATATAACCAAAAAATATATTTTAATCCGGGAAAGTTTTTGATAATTCATTGACACGATTTTTTAGAAATGATATACTAAGATGTTAAAATATATATCTATTTCAGGAAAGGAAAAAGAATATGCAGGTTTATGCAGATAACGCTGCTACAGCTCCGATTTCTCAGCGAGCTCTCAGCGAAATGATAAAATATTATTCAATGGAATATCAGAATCCTTCCAGCCTTCATGTTTACGGTCAGGCCGCAGCAGACGCTCTCGCAGATGCAAGAGCGAGAATTGCAAAGTGCCTCAACTGTGACGAGAGAGGCATCATCTTTACCTCAGGCGGAAGCGAGGCTGACAACCAGGCAATCATCACAGCCGCTCATCTTGGAGAAAAGAAGGGCAAAAAGCATATCATCTCCACAGCGATCGAGCATCATGCTGTGCTCCATACTCTTGAGGCTCTCAAAAAGCAGGGCTATGAGATAACTCTCCTTCCCGTTTCAAAGGAAGGTCTCATCACTGCAGAGCAGGTACGCGAGGCTATCCGCCCCGACACCTGTCTCGTTACAGTAATGTTTGCAAACAACGAGATCGGCGCTATCCAGCCCATAGCTGAGATCGGTGCAGTTTGCCGCGAAAACAAGGTTCTTTTCCATACAGACGCAGTTCAGGCTGTTGGCCACGTTGATGTAAATATTGACGAAATGAACATTGATATGCTCTCCCTTGCAGCTCATAAGTTCCATGGCCCCAAGGGTGCAGGCGCGCTTTATGCCCGCCGCGGCATCATTATTGAGCCCATCATCCACGGCGGCGCTCAGGAAAGAGGCAAGAGAGCAGGTACTGAAAACCTTCCCGCTATTATGGGTATGGCAGTAGCTCTTGAGGATGCTGTAGCAAACCTTTCCGAGTATCAGGAGAGAGTTTCTGCTATCAGAGACAAGATAATCGGAGAGCTTTCCAAGATCCCCTATTCCTTCCTCAATGGTCCTGCAGGAGAAAAGAGACTTCCCAATAATGTAAACATGTGCTTCGAGGGCATCGAGGGCGAGAGCCTTCTCCTTATGCTTGATATGTTCGGTATTGCCGCTTCTTCAGGCAGCGCCTGCACATCCGGTAGCCTTGATCCCAGCCATGTTCTTCTTGCTATCGGACTTCCTCATGAGGTTGCCCACGGCTCTCTCCGTCTCTCCTTCTCCGAGCTTACAACAGAAGAGGAAGCAGACTACATTATTGAAAAGGTGCCCGGCGTAGTTGAGCGCCTTCGCGCGATGTCTCCCGTTTGGGAAAAAATGATGAAAGAAAACGCATAAAATCGTAAAAAATAAGAGGTAAACTATTATGGCAATGAATTATTCTCCCCTTGTAATGGAGCATTTCACAAATCCCCGCAACGTAGGCGAGATCGAGAATGCTGACGGCGTCGGCGAGGTAGGTAACGCAAAGTGCGGAGATATTATGAAGATATATCTCAAGATCGAGAACGACATTATTACAGACGTTAAGTTCAAGACATTCGGTTGCGCTTCAGCAATCGCAACAAGCTCTATCGCAACAGAGCTTATCAAGGGCAAGCCTGTCAGCGAAGCACTTGAGCTTACAAACAAAGCAGTAGTTGAGGCTCTCGGCGGACTTCCCGCAGTTAAGATCCACTGCTCAGTTCTTGCAGAGGAGGCTGTTAAGGCGGCTGTTAAGGACTACTATGATAAAAACGGTATCGAGTACGATCCCGAAATGTTCAAGGAAGGCTGCTGCGACCATTGCTGCCATTGTGACTAAAGTCCGAATATTTCGCAACTGCGAATTGTAGCTTCACTTTATTCGGACACCCCTTTGTTCCTTTTGCCACAAGTAGTGGCAAATTCAAAGAAACGGAACAAAGGCAAAGTAACTATCAGGGGCTGTTCGATATCGGACAGCCCTGCTGTTTTTTATGAAAATAAAGTATTTCGCCCTCAAGCGGAGGGACGACCATGGTAGAAACCTTCGGTTTTTACGAGAAGAATCTTTGATTCTTTCGGGCTGTGTCTTTGACGGGAACCTTTTGGAAAAGGTTTGCGAAAGCTTCAAAAATGTCTAACCAATTCCTTTTTTTAAGTTTTTAGGAAGATAGAGGACTTTTTTACAAAAAAAGTCCTTTGCGTTATAATATATGAAAGATAAAATTCTTGTAGCCCTCAGCGGCGGCGTTGATTCCTCTGCTGTTGCGGCACTTATCAGAAATGCGGGATACACCGTCGGCGGCGCGACCATGCGCCTTTGTCCCGACGGTTGCGGAGAGGACCCTGCTCCCGATGCCCGTGCGGCGGCAGAGCGCCTCGGTATACCTTTTTTTGTTTTCGATATGAGAAAGGAATTTTACGATAACGTAATCTCCGACTTTATCGAGACCTACAAAAGGGGCGCAACACCCAACCCCTGCATCGTTTGCAACAAAACGATGAAATTCGGCGCGTTTATTGACCGTGCCGAGGAGCTTGGTTACGAAAAAATCGCAACCGGCCACTACTCAAAGATCAAGGAGGAAAACGGCAGATTTCTCCTTTACAAAAGCGATTGCATAGAGAAGGATCAGAGCTATGTCCTCTGGTCTCTTTCCCAGCGCGCTCTCTCAAAGCTGATTTTGCCCCTCGGAACAATGACAAAGGATGAGGCGAGAGCAGCGGCAGAGGCGGCAAAGCTTGAAAACGCGAAAAAAAAGGAAAGTCAGGACATCTGCTTCGTTCCCGACGGCGATTACGCATCCTTTATTATGCGCGAAACGGGACTTTGCTTCCCCGAAGGCGATTTTGTTCTGGAGGACGGCACCGTTAAGGGCAGACATAAGGGAATCATTCATTATACAGTAGGCCAGCGCCGCGGCCTCGGTCTTGCCCTCCCCGCCCCTCTCTACGTTAAAGCAAAAGATGCCGCGAGCAACAGAGTCATCCTCTGCCCCGGCGAAGGTCTTTTTGCAAAGGAGCTTACTGCAAGCAAGGTCAACTGGATACCCTTTGACCGCCTTGACGCACCTATCCGCCTTGAAGCGAAAATCCGCTACGGAGCAAAGCAAACTCCGTGCACGGTAACACCCACAGGGGAGGACAGGGTAAAAGTCCTCTTCGATGAACCTCAAAGAGCAATTTCTCCCGGACAGTCTGTAGTTTTTTACGACTCCGATATGGTAGTAGGCGGAGGAATTATAGACTGAGAAAAATCGCTCCATGAAGTGAAATGACGGGGCCTTTCGGGCTATTTCCGGGCGCCCCCCTGCTGTATCACGGTACTCTTATTCCTCGGCTTGACAAATTGACAAAACAGAGGTAAAATTATCGTATATGTAAGAGAGGAGATAATTTATGCGTATCGGTCTTGTTTTGTCGGGCGGAATGATAAAGGGTGCTTATCAGATCGGAGCTCTTCGGGCTATTGAGCAGTTCCTTATGCCCAGGGATTTTCGCTGTATCAGCTGTTCTTCCGTCGGCACTCTCAACGGTTATGCTTTTTCCGTCGGGAAGCTTGATGAAATCGAGCAGATGTGGAGAGATATGTGCGATGAGGACAATACCTCCGTTCTCGTCAGCACCATTATGAGAAGCAGCCTTTTGCAGAAAGATATTAACAAGATCTGCTCTCCCGATGATCCTATGCATCGATCATTCTACACTACTCTCTTTAATTTCAATAAGCTTACTGTTAAGTATCAGAAGCTTTCCGAACTTCACAGGGAGGATATTCCCATCGCACTTAAGGCCAGCGTTGCTATGCCTGTTTACAATAAGTCGGTGCAGCTGGGCGAGGAAAGATACTTCGACGGTGCAATGGTGGACAATATACCCGTTTTCCCCGTTTGTCGCGTCAATCCCGACTATCTTATTTGCGTTTATTTCGATGGCGAAAGCCATAGGTTTGAAAACCCCTATTTTGATAGCAAGATAATCAAGATCTGTATCCCCGGAGATACCTTTATCAGAGAATCCTTTTTTTTGAACCGCGAAAGCCTTGACAGAATGATCGACGAGGGCTACCGCCGTACCCTTATTAAGCTTAACTCTGTTTTCGGAAACGGCACTGACGATCTTGATTATATATACAAATACATCGCATATCAGAACAAGGCCATGAGTAAAGAGGAATTCCGCATTACGGGAGATGTTATAGTTTCCGGCGTTAATACTGTTGCCCGCCGACTGGCGAAGAGAGTTATAACCTGATAATTTGTGCCATGGAAATTAATCGGCGATATAAATATTTTACGGATATATAGCAAAAAGCTGTGCAAGAAATTCTTGCACAGCTTTTTAGTTTTCAAGTTCTTCCGGAATTTCTATTTCTCCGTCGGATGCTTCGAATTCTTTAATGCATTTTCTGATGAGATGCAAAATCTGTCCGTTCATGCTTCTGCCTTCGTATTTTGCAATATAGCGAAGCTTATAATGAAGTTGGGGGGTCAACTTCTATGCCGAAATGTTTGTTACTTTTATTTCTCATGATCAGCCGCCAATAATCTTATTTTAAGTATATTTTAAGATTAAAATGTGCTATAACGTTTTGAGTATACTTAGATTGAGTATACAAAGATTTATGGGAGTTTTTATGAAAGCAGCAATTGTTGGGTAAAGAGGGCTTGAAATCGGTGAATTGGGAAAATATCTTTTGAAAAACACGACGGAGATACTTTTGTGACGGTACAAAACAAATTGATTTATACGAAAATCGGAGTTTGTATCGGGAATAAAAATTTTTATCATAAACTTGTTGACATTACAACAAGTTTATGATAATATACGCTTGTTGTGATTACAACATCAGGAGGAGATGCAAATGCAGGAACGTTTTCAGGCATTCACGGTGCTTATTGCAGGCATCAACAGAAGTATACACAGAATAAAAACAGAGGAAATGTCGGAATTTCAGCTGAGAAGTTCCCATGTTTCATGTATGTATTATCTTTATAAGGCGGAAAGCCTTACTGCGAGGGAGATATGCGATCTTTGCGATGAAGATAAGGCCAATATTTCAAGAGCAGTGAAATTTCTTGAAGAAAAAGGATATGTTATAAGTGAAAGCTCTTCCAAAAAGCGCTATCAGACTCCTCTTTCTCTGACAGAAAGCGGAAAAGAGATCGGCGGTAAAATAGTTGAGAAGATAGATAAAGTTCTGGCAGCCTCAAGCGAGGGGCTTACCGACGAGGAAAGAGCAATTATGTATAAGGGTCTTCAAATAATAAATAAAAATCTGAATAAGCTTTGCGAGAATTTCTCTGAAAAGCAGTAAGAGAGGAAAAATATGAAAAAATATGCATTCCGCGAATCAAGAGAATTTACAAATGTTCGTGCACTTTGCGAGTGGGCGGGCGATGAATATAAGGGCAAAAATGCTTTTTCCTTCAAAGGTGAGGGAGGAAAGACCGTAAAGGTCACATTTGAGCAGTTCAGAGATGACGTCAGAGGTCTTACTACCTCTCTCGTAAAGCTTGGAGCCACCGGGCAGCACTGCGTTCTCATCGGAAAGAGCTCTTATCAGTGGATAGTAACATATTATGCGGTTCTCTCGGCAGGAGCAGTTCTCGTTCCCCTTGACCGCGACTGGCAGGCGGTAGATCTTGGGGATACTGCAAAGAATGCAGATGCAAGTTTTCTTATTTGCGATAAGGATATTTCCGATAAGGGTGCGGCAGTTGCAGAGAACCTCTGCCTCAAGCATCCTATGGTGGTTATCGGCGGTGAGGAAAACAGCCTTGAAAGTCTCATTGAGATCGGAAAAGCGGAATTTAAAATAAATCCCGCGCTTTACCACGAAACTCCTATCGATCCTATGAGAATGTCCCTCCTTGTTTTCACATCGGGAACAACAGGTAAGGGCAAGGGCGTTATGCTTTCTCAGAACGCAATTCTTTCCGATATGTCAACGGTAATTCCCTATATCGATTTTGCCGAAAAGACAGTCAGTGTTCTTCCTCCTCATCATACCTACGGATCTACCATTATGTTCATCGGACACGTAATGATCGGAAGCGAGGTATATATTTCCTCCGGTATCAGATACGTGCAAAGAGAGCTTAAAGCAGAAAAGCCCGGCCATATTATTCTTGTTCCTCTTTATCTTGAGACGTTTTACAGAAAAATACAGGCCAACATCAAGGATCAGGGCAAGGAAAAGCTCGTTAAAAATATGATAAAAGTAAGCAACGGTATGAGAAAGGTTGGTATAGACCAGCGCAGACATATTTTTGGCTCAATTCTTGAGGCATTTGGCGGCGAGGTCAAGACCATCATTTCCGGCGGTGCTCCCATCAATCCCGAAATCATTCATTTCTTTGAGGCTATCGGTATTTCTGTTCTTAACGGCTATGGAATAACCGAGTGCGCTCCTCTTATTTCTGTAAACTATTCCAAAAACGTTGTTGACGGCAGCGTCGGTAACGTTATCGATATCGATACTGTAAAGATCGATGAGCCCAACGAGGACGGCGAGGGAGAGATCCTTGTTAAAGGCCCCAACGTAATGCTGGGATACTATAAAAACCAGGAGGCAACTGCAGAAGCCTTTAAGGAAGGATATTTTAGAACGGGCGACTACGGAAAGATCGATAAAAAAGGCGTTCTCTATATAACAGGCAGAAAGAAGAACCTTATTATTCTTTCCAACGGTAAGAACGTATACCCCGAGGAGATAGAAAACGAGCTTGTTGCAGTTCCCGGCGTGCAGGATATTATCGTATACGAGGGACAGTCAAAGAGAGGCGCATCCTATAATGCCATTGTTGCGGAGATCTATCCCGATAAGGATTATCTTGAGAAAAACGGAATTTCCGATGCAAAGGCTCATATTCAGCCCTATATTGATGAATATAATAAGACCTGTGTTCCTTATAAGAAGATAGCCTGCGTCAAGGTGCGCACGGAGGACTTCCCCAAGAATACTCTCCGTAAGATCATGAGATTTAAGCTTGATATGTCTATCGACTGATTTTTTAGAAAATTTTGCAAAGCTTTATCCTGAAGAGGGGGAAGTTTGTATATATTCCCGATTTATACCGATTGACAAATTGGCATCCGTACTGTATAATATAAGTAGCTTTTACATGACTGACGGATTTCGCGGGATACCGCGGGGGAGTGTAAAACGCAATATGCCGACCGTCTGGGCAAACTGGTTTAGTAAAAGCCGGTTTGCCCTTTTTTGATAAAATGGCACATCGGTCAAATCTATTTCAACAAAGGAGTAAATTATGACACACGAAAATTGGAACGGATTTAATGCAGGTGTTTGGCAGGACGAAATAAACGTTCGCGACTTTATTCAGACAAACTATAAGGAATATAAGGGAGATGCAAGCTTCCTTGGCGGCGCAACTGAGAGAACTAATAATCTCATGGCCCGTGTTCAGGAGCTTTTCAGACAGGAGCGTATGAAAGACGGCGTTCTTGACGTAGATACAAACACAGTATCTTCTCTCTGCGCATATCTTCCCGGATATATCGACGAGAAAAATGAGCTTATCGTCGGTATGCAGACAGATGCTCCCCTCAAGCGCGGAGTAAACCCCTTCGGCGGCATTCGCATGGCCCGCCAGGCTTGCGCCGCTTACGGATACAGGCTCAGCGATAAGGTTGAAACTGAGTTCCGCTTCCGTACAACTCATAACGACGGTGTATTCCGCGTTTATACAGATGAAATGAGAGCGGCAAGAAAGTGCCACGTTATTACAGGTCTTCCCGATGCTTACGGCCGCGGAAGAATCATTGGCGACTACCGCCGTGTTGCACTTTACGGTATCGATAAGCTTATCGCGGAAAAGAAGAAGGATAAGAAGCGTATTGCTGAGAACGATTTCACTGTTGAGAGTGCACGTCTTTCCGAGGAGCTTTTCCAGCAGATCACATTCCTTGGCTACCTCAAGGAAATGGCAGCTCTCTACGGCTTTGATATCAGCGCTCCCGCAAAGGATGCGAAGGAAGCTATCCAGTGGACATATTTTGCATATCTCGGAGCTATCAAGGAGCAGAACGGCGCCGCAATGTCTCTCGGCCGTGTTGCTACATTCTTTGATATCTACATCGAGCGTGACATCGAGCGCGGTATCCTCACAGAGGAGGGTGCTCAGGAGCTTATGGACGATTTCGTAATCAAGCTCCGTATTGCGCGCCACTTAAGAACTCCCGAGTATAACGAGCTCTTCGGCGGCGACCCCATGTGGATCACAGAGGCTGTAGGCGGTATGGGCAAGGATGGACGTACTCTTGTTACAAAGAACTCCTTCCGTATGCTCAATACTCTCTATACTCTCGGACCCTCTCCCGAGCCTAACCTCACAATCCTCTGGTCTGATGCTCTTCCCGAGGGCTTCAAGCGCTTCTGCGCAAAGGTTTCCTCTGATACAGACTCTATCCAGTACGAAAATGACGAGCTTATGCGTCCCCTCCACGGTGACGACTATGCTATCGCATGCTGCGTTTCCGCAATGGAGATCGGCAAGCAGATGCAGTTCTTCGGCGCACGTGCAAACCTTGCAAAGCTTCTTCTCATTGCCATCAACGGTGGTTATGATACAACAAGCGGTATGCATATCGGCCCCCAGATGCCTGTTATGGATAGCGATAAGCTGGACTATGACAGCGTAATGGAGCGCTATAATATCTACATCGAGTGGCTTTCCAAGCTCTATGTAAATACAATGAATCTTATTCATTATATGCATGACAAGTATGCATACGAAAAGACTCAGATGGCTCTCCACGATACAGACGTTAATCGTCTTATGGCTTTCGGCGTTGCAGGTCTCTCCGTTGTGGCAGACTCTCTCTCCGCTATCAAGTATGCAAGCGTTACTCCCGTTAAGGATGCACTCGGCTATATCGTTGACTTTAAGCGCGAGGGTGATTTCCCCAAGTTCGGTAATGATGACGACCGCGTAGACCTTATCGCCCGCGATATGACTCACAAGGTTATCACAGAGCTCAGAAAGACTCCCGCATACAGAAATGCAACTCATACTCTTTCTGTTCTTACAATCACGTCAAACGTAATGTACGGTAAGAACACAGGCGCAACTCCTGACGGCAGAGGAGCAGGCGAGCCCTTCGCTCCCGGTGCAAACCCCATGCATAACAGAGAGGAGAACGGCGCTCTTGCATCTCTCAACTCCGTTGCAAAGCTCAGATATGAGGACTGCCGCGACGGTATCTCCAATACATTCTCTATTGCTCCCGAGGCTCTCGGAAAGACCGAGGATGAGCGTATTACAAATCTCGTTGCTATTCTTGACGGCTATTTCAAGAAGATGGCCCATCATATAAACGTAAACGTTCTCAGCCGCGAAACTCTTATCAAGGCATATGAGAATCCTGAGGATTATCCTAACCTTACTATCCGCGTTTCCGGATATGCAGTTAACTTCAATAAGCTCTCCCGTGAGCAGCAGAAGGAAGTTATTCAGCGTACCTTCCACCAGACAGTATGATGGGAAAGGTCCATTCCATCCAAAGTCTCGGCACAGTAGACGGGCCGGGGGTGCGGTTTGTAGTCTTTCTTTCGGGCTGTCCTTTGCGCTGTAAGTGCTGTCATAATCCCGATACGTGGGATATGAACAGCGGCACTGAGTATTCGGCTGAGGAGATAGTAAAAAGAGCCGTAAGATATAAGGATTATTTCGGGAATGAAGGCGGAATTACTCTTTCGGGAGGCGAGCCGCTCCTTCAGGCGGATTTCTGCAAAGAGATATTTATCCTCGCCCACCGCGAGGGGATCAATACCTGCCTCGATACCTCCGGGATTTCTCTCGCGGATAGCGTTAAAGAACTGCTTTCGCAGACGGATAGAGTGCTTCTTGATGTGAAATATACCACAGACGAGGAGTATAGAGAAAACGTGGGCTGTTCTATGAAGGGTCCCATGGATTTTCTCGGATATCTTAACGAAAAAGGTATCCCCACCACTGTGAGACAGGTGATTATTCCCGCGGTAAACGATTCTGAGGAAAATGCTGTTGCTCTCAGAGGGATAGTCCGCAGTCACTCTTGCGTCGATAAAGTGGAGCTTTTGCCCTTCCGCAAGATATGTCAGATGAAATATGATAATATGAAAATGACATTTCCTTTCGGTCATCTCCCCGAACCCACAGCCGAAAAAATGGCAGACTTTATTCCAATAATCAATAACTGAACTCCCCCCCCCGCCAAAGGGTTGGTGCGTTTTTTGTTTTAAAATAACTTTGAACAAAATGAAAACATAACAAAAATTGCCGTTCATATTTAACGAATGTGTGAAGATAATAATAGCAGAGACCGCAAGAAGCGATCTCAATTAAAATAGATTTTGAAGAACCCCGTGAGAAAAAAAGGGGAAACGGACAGTGTCCGGGAAAGGAATTATTATGGCAAGCAACAAGACACTCGTGCCCGAAGCAAAGGCGGCACTTAACCAGTTTAAGATGGAGGCAGCAAGCGAGGTAGGTGTAAACCTTAACCAGGGATACAACGGCGACCTTACAGCACGTCAGGCAGGCTCCATCGGCGGTCAGATGGTTAAGAAGATGATCGAAAAATACGAAAACGATATTAAGGGTACTAAGTAAGTAACTAAAAAATCGTAAAGCTCCCCGCGCTGATGCGCGGGGTTTGCTTTTTGTTTGAAAAAGTGCACAAAAAGAAGAAAAAAGAGCTAAATATATATAATAGGAAAGAAACGGCATAAAACGGAATATGTAGTATTGAGTCATAATAGTGGGGTGATATGTTGTATATGTGACATTTTACCATCGGAAAAGGTACAATCAGGTAAGTTTTTGCCTTTTTGTATAAATGTGAAAAAGTTTGAAAAAACTATTGACATAGGGGGAGAAAGCAGGTATAATGTAAATCCACCCGCGAGAGTGGGGCCGCGAAAAAAGACTCAGAAAAAAACCTGAAAAAAACTTAAAAAAGTTTCAAAAAAGGTATTGACAAAGAGGAAGCGCGGTGATATAATAGTCAAGCTGTCGCGAAGAGCGATAGTGAGAAGCTCCTTGAAAATTGAACAACAAGACAAACAAAGACTCCGAAAATTCTTTTGAATTTTTAAATTGTAGTAGAGATACTACGAGCTCTTTAAAGTAAGAAGAGCAGAATCAACTCTGATATGTCTCAAGGGAAACCTTGGTATATATAACATATTTAGAGAGTTTGATCCTGGCTCAGGATAAACGCTGGCGGCGTGCATAACACATTCAAGTCGAACGGAC
>JAZTXZ010000120.1:0-15513 GCA_045636685.1 Candidatus Avispirillum sp.
CGTCGGAACAAGGACATCCTTAGCGCTATCAGGCGTTGCCGATATATGCCCTGCCTTCAGCCGTATTTTTGAGCCTCCGCCCGGCACAGTAGCCGTCGCAAACGCCACGGAGAAGTCAACGAGGACACCCCAGAGCACAAGGTACGCAGCACTGGGAAGAGTAAGCCCGGCTGCCGCCGTCAGCAACATAAGTACAAGGCGGGCAACATGGGAAACTATAAGATAATTCAGTATATTATTAATATTCAAAAGAGCCGATCGGCATCTGTCCACAAGGGTACACACGGCACCAAATCCGCCGCCCTCGCCGCTTGCAACAGCATGCGCCTCAGTTCTTATTCCCTGGGGCAGGACTCCTGCGGGATTTGGAACTGCAAATGCAACGTCGGCGCATCTCATGTTCCACATATCCTCAACACCGTAGCCTACATAGGATACAGAAAGCTCGCTTTCGCCGATAAGCTTCATAAATCGAAGTCTTTCACGAAGGCCCGCTGTTCCTCCGCAAGTTTCAATAATGGTAAGGCTGCCGCCATCAAGAGCAAGATGCTTAACACCGGGGCTTTCCTTTGAATACAAGATCAGATCCCCGGTCCTGAATATCCCCTCAGCCTCCGCATAAAAGCGATCTTCATCTCCTTTTTCGGAAAAGATGACTACTCTGCCGCCTGCTTCTCTGAATCCGTTAACAGCAGCTACAACACCCTCAGCGGGACGGTCTGCCACAGCTATAAATCCCTCAAAGCAAAGGCTTGACTGAAGTACGGATATTCTTCTGAGATTGTTATAATGAGAAGATCTGAAGCCTATTGCCGCCATTGTGACTCCATGCCTGCGAAGCTCACATACATAGGCAAGGATCTTTTTTCTATCCTCATCCGTAAGAGGCCTTTTTTCTTCTCCTATCCGCTGATAAGAAGACGCGGATAGGATTTTCTCAACATCTCCCATTGCGGCAAAATAAAATTCGTTACCCTGAGCAAGGAGGATATTATCAAGTCCGTCGGAATCTACATCTCCCGCAGGCATATGCTGAACGATGGTATATGCCTCTCTCTTATCATCCTCGCCCTTATTCTCCTCCCAAAGAGAACGGATAAGGCGGTATGAAAGCGCACTTGCATTTCGTTGCCTTGTACCGAAATTACCCTTTGCGATACCTCCCTCGGGAGATGCGCCTGTGCAATAACAAGCAAGGCGGAGAAGCTTATTGGGAGCAGATGCATCCTTTGTTCCCATCATAGTCAATTTTTCGTCTGCATAATAGGAATGAAGTGTAGTCTTTCCGCTGCGCATAACACCTACAGCTCTGAGCACCATCACCTCAGTGTTTGCCGCCTTTTCAGCCGTTGATGCTTTGGAAAGAACGCATCCCTTCTCCGAGCGGAGTTTGCAGGCCCACGCAAAAGCGCCGATGGCAGCTACATACTCCGAAAGGCCGGAAGCCGCCATGGCAATTGAGGGCAGGAAGAAATCCGCAATACCACCTTCGCCGAAAGCAACACCTATAACCGTTATCACAAGAGCCGCCGCAATAAGGCAAAGGCTGCAGATGCGCCCCCAATCGGAAAGCTTTTCAACTGTAGATACATCCTTTTCGCCGGAAAGGGTTATCCTTCCCTCCCTTGCGCATATGAGTGTATCATCTCCGGTTGCAACTGCAATTCCGATGGCAAATCCGGATATAACAACGCCGGAAGCATACACGATATTTGTACGCATGCCAACAGGAACTTCGCCGCCACCGCCAGAGTTTACAGGCTCTGAGTTTTTGGAGGACATACCGTCCTTGCCCGTAACATTTCCCTCTGCAACAATAATATTATCGGCAGCGGTCAATCGGATATCACAAGGAACTGTATCTCCGGAATCAAGAATGATAACATCTCCGGGTACTATCATATCCGATGCAACTATCTTTACATTCCCCTCTCGCACCACTTTAGCGCGAGGGAGGGATTCTCTTGCATTTTCTTCAAACACGCGTTCCGCCCAGATATATGCGGCAATCCTCGATACTCTTCCCATAGCAAGAATGACAAGTATTGCAACCGCCATCTCTGCACTTCCGAAAAATGCTGCCGCAAAGACTGCAAGAACGAGAAGCACCGTACAAAAATCAAGAAACGAGCGGACGGCGTATCTTTTAACGGAGGTGGTTTTTACCTCCCATACCGTATTTTTCCCATGGCGGAGCCTGCGGGCAGCCTCTGCATTTGAAAGTCCTCTCGCACTGTCGGTGCGGAAAATTCTTTCAATGTCGGCAGTAATCAGCGAATGCCAGTTTCGCTCGCGGCTCGCGCTTAACTTTTCTTTTTTCATCTGTATTTACAACGTTGTGATCACAAGACCGTTTTCGTCGCAATCAAGAGAAACATTGGAAATATTTCCGCGGGTCTCAACTATCTTTTCTGCGATCTTATCTTCAACGGCAGTCTGCACATATCTTCTCATATTTCTTGCACCGAACTTTACGGAATAAGAGTTCTTTGCAATATACTCTGCCGCGCTGTCTGTATAGGTAAGTGTTATAAACTTCTCAGAAAGTGCCTTTGCAAGATCGGAAAGCATTATCTTTGCAATACCTGCAAAGTCCTCAGCCTCAAGAGAACGGAAGACGATGATCTCGTCCACTCGGTTCAAGAATTCGGGGCGAAGGAAGTCTGAAAGAGCCTTAAGAGTCTTTTCCCCTGCTCTTTCGTCCTGGCTTTCAAAGAATCCCGCCATGGAAGTAACGCCGCTTCCTGCATTGGTTGTCATAACGATAACAGTATTCTCAAAACTTACTGTCTTTCCGTGGGCATCTGTTATGCGTCCGTCATCAAGTATCTGGAGAAGAATATTCATAACATCGGGATGGGCCTTTTCTATCTCATCGAAAAGAACAACGGAATAGGGTCTTCTTCTTATCTTTTCGGTGAGCTGGCCACCGTCATCATATCCCACATATCCGGGAGGAGCTCCTACGATACGGGATACTGAGAACTTATCCATAAACTCGCTCATATCAAGTCGGATAAGAGTTTCGGGGGATGAGAAAAGATCGTTTGCAAGGACCTTTACAAGCTCGGTCTTACCTACACCCGTAGGACCTGCGAATATGAAGGACACAGGTTTTCTCTTTGCAGACACACCTGTTCTCGAACGGCGAACTGCGCGTACGACTGCATCCACCGCCTTATCCTGACCGACTATTCTCTCGCGGAGTCTGTCACCGAGGCCTTCGAGGCGGGAATATTCGTCCTCTGTTATGGAAGATGCAGGAATGCCCGTCCATATCTCTATAACATCGGCAATATCTGCCTCCGTCATCTCAACCTCTTCACAAAGAGGCTTCAGCTCGTTCACTCTTTCCTTCAGCCTGAGCTGCTCAACCCTGAGATCGGCAAGCTGCTTATATACATCCTCGCCGCGGTTCTCTCCCGAGTCCATCTTGGCCTTCAGCTCATTTTCTTCTCTCTCAAGATTTATAAGTCTGTCGCCGATTTCTGCGCGCTCGTTAATTTCGGGGCTTGAAAGTGAAATATGAGATGCCGCCTCATCTATAAGGTCGATAGCTTTATCGGGAAGATAGCGGTCTGTTATATATCTTTCACTGAGAACCACTGCCGCGCGAAGCACTTTTTCGGGGATCCTTATGGAATGAAATTCCTCGTAATAATGCTTGATTCCGCGAAGAACCTTTTCCGTATCCTCGATACCGGGCTCATTTACTGTTATAGGCTGGAATCTTCTCTCAAGAGCAGAGTCCTTCTCGATATACTTACGGTATTCCGCAAGGGTCGTAGCTCCGATAACCTGGATCTCTCCTCTGGAAAGTGCAGGCTTCATGATATTTGCCGCGTTCATAGAGCCCTCTGCATCGCCTGCTCCCACGATATTATGAACCTCATCGATCACGAGAATAATATTTCCCGCAGCCTTTACCTCGTTCAGAAGCCCAAGTATTCTTGATTCAAACTGACCCCTGAACTGAGTTCCTGCAACAAGGGCTGTCAGGTCAACAAGATAAAGCTCCTTGCCTCTCAGCTTATAAGGAACATTACCGGCTACTATTCTCTGAGCAAGAGCCTCTGCAATTGCAGTTTTACCCACACCGGGCTCGCCTATAAGGCAAGGGTTGTTTTTCTGTCTGCGGCAGAGTATCTGTATCATACGGTCAAGCTCACGCTCTCTGCCCACAACGCGGTCAAGGCGTCCCATAGCCGCCTTTTCGGTTATATTCTGGCAATAAGCAGAAAGAAATTTCTTTTCCTGCTTTTTATGCTTTGGCTCTTCTTTCTTATCGCCTTTATCTCTATGCTTTCCCTTATCCGAAGATGAGGAGGAACCGAGGCCCTCACGCATCAATCGTCCGAAATCTACAGCAGGCGCATTTGAAGAGTCCTCAGACTGCTCCACAGAGGTCATGGAGGAAAGGCCCAGAGGGTCTTCCCCATTTTCCATACCATCCATAATATCCTGCATTTCCTCGGACATGCGTTCCACATCCTCCTCGGAAAGCCCCATTTTTTCAATAATATCGTTGACAGGCTTTATGCCGAGCTCCTTTGCACATTTAAGGCAAATGCCCTCCTGCTTCTGCTCGTTTCCGTCAACTCTTGTTATAAACACAACTGCCATTCTTTTCTGGCATCTTGAGCACATCACCATCTTTGGTTATCTCCTTTCATGATCTTTGCTAAAGGATGATCCTGCGATCAGCTTTTATTTTCGGGCTTATTCTTTTTGCCCGGATTACCCTTAAGGTATGTAATATAGTAAAGCACTATTGCCATCCAACCGCTTGCGGCAGTTACAAGGCAGAGCACATATTTCACCCATTCATGAGTTGCAAACCAACCGTCAAATACGATTATTGCAGCTATTAACACATAAAACAGCACAGTATATGACTTGCCATAGCTTTTTGATACTCCAACTGTTCCGAACATTCGGTAGTATATGATACTCCCCGCAGCCATAGTCAGCTCCTTGAGCACGATCGGCATAAGAAGCCACCAGGGCACAAGCCCGCCGGCAACGGTACAGACAAGGGCAACGATCTGCATAAGCTTATCCGCCAGAGGATCAAGTATCTTTCCTGCTGTAGTTATCCAGTTAAAGCGGCGCGCAAGAATGCCGTCTGTTATATCAGTAATACCGCCGACCACAAAAACAATTACCGCAATATAAAGCTTATCCGGCAGCAGCACAAAGACCGCTGCGAAAGCCAGCGCCATCAAAAGGCGAAAAACTGACAAAATATTGGGAATGTATCTTGCCTTCATTGTTGCTTAACCGAACCTTTTATCTGTATTTTCAAGCCTTAGTTGCAAGAAATGCAGTAATTGCACTTATAGGATTGAATTTTGCAAAAAAGCCAAGCAAGATCGAATTATCTGTTATATCGCTTCCGAAGGAAGAAGGTGCAATTGCAGAAAGCGCCCCAAAGAGAGAATCTGCAGACATAGCAAACACCCACACAAAGAACAGAGCACATAAAGCTCCGAATATTACGCCGAGATTTTTATCTATATCCTTAAGTATGGGAAGCTTGAAAAGAAGTCCGACCACCGATGTCAGCACCTTAAAAACAACAAAAGCAACTACAAATAATATAGAAAAGGCAAGTATCTCAGAAACTGCCTTGGAAAGAGGCTCTGCCACAGCATATGCACAGGTTTCCACAGCATCATAAGTATTATCTGTGAAAGTTTCGGCAAAATACTGCACGGACAGCCCTGCCCTTTTGACCACATCCGCAAACTGACTGTCCTCAAAAAGTGCAGTAAGATCATAAGCTGCGCTTTCAGAGCTGCCCGTTCCGGATTCCGCAATAGACGCAAAGGTCTTTGCAAGGCTTTTCGCCACCTTATCAAGTATAAATGTATCTTTTATATAGTTTGAAAGAGGCGGTGTGAATGTATACGCCACAAACAACGATGCAATTCCCGAAAGCAACGATGTCAGGCTTTTGAAAAAGCCCTTCTTTGCCCCATACACCACCGAAACAATAATTATAACTACAAGAATTATATCGAGAATATATCCCATTTTTTACCTCACGGTCTTATCTTAGAAAAAAGGAACGGCTCCCTTCGGGGAAAAATACGATAAGTCCCGAAGGAACTGCTATTGCTCGCAGCGCCTGGGCTTCTGTTTTTTCCTCTGATATCTTCTTATCCGCAAGAGATATACGTACCGCACGGCTTTCCGTAACAGCATATACCGCTTCTTCTCCATCGGTTGACAGTGCCGCTATCTTTCCGCTGACATCCGCGCTTAATTGCTCCTTGCCATCGGTTCCGTATACCTTAACGGTATTTTCGCTTCCGATAACGTTTGTCTGGAAGGATATTGCCACCGTGTTCTTTTCTATATCAAAGTATCCCGGTGTAAGCCCCGCAAAGGGTATCTTGGCAACCTCTTTATCCTTATCAAAGATAAGCAAAGCACTGTCGCAAAGAACCACACATCTGCCGTCTTCAGTATACTCACAACTGAGGGGCATCATTCCGCTATATTCAAAAGATACAGTATCCTTTGTGCCTACAGTACCTATCATAACCTCGCAGGATATATCCGTAGCCTCGGCCTTAGCCGAAACTGCAACAAGGCGATCTCCCTCTGCACTCAGAGCTATATCCATAACGAAATTGTCCTTATAATACTCTGTTTCCTTTCTGAAGGCATCGTCATAGACGGTGATGAGGAAACGGGATTCTCTGCTTCTTGTCAGAAGTGCATAACTTCCCGAATCAGAAAGCGCTGCATCCTCTATCTCAAACTGGCTTTCTGCCGAAAGGACCTTTGCAACAGTGGTGAATACAGAATATTTCTTTTCTCCCGCGCCGTACATAAGCGCATATTTTTCACTGACCTCAAGACGGGGATCAGCAATAACATCGTCACTCTCAAGGTCCACAGAGCCTGTCTGCGAATACAGCTTAAAGCCCGAAGATGAAGCAACGGCAATTCTTGAGCGGAAAATATCGTAATCGCTGTTTGTTGAGCGGCTGTATTCTATATCGTTGTATCCGCCCACCTCAACTGCCGCCTCGGAATCAAGGTCACGTACAAGGTATACAAGATTTGCATATGTTATATTCTCGCGATAAAAAACGAGCATTACGAGAAGAAAGGCGCAAAGAAGAACCACAGATACATATCTTGCCACACGGTATCTCCTTGAAACAGAAAGCCAGTAGCGATTGATCTCGGGAGTCTCCTCAGTGAAATCAAGCTTAACTCCATTTGCTTTGGGTGTGCTTCTCATTTTCGGCACAGACTGCTTTTTATTTGCTTTTTTCTTTGGAGCCTTGATAGGGCGCTTTTTTATCTTTATAAGTTCTTCATCCTGCATGTCTGCCATTTGCCTCCTCCTTTCTACTCACATTTCCATTCGATATTTCCATCATAAAATACTTCATTCAAGTAAAGTCCCTCCGGGGGAACTGTACTTCCTGCATTTGAACGGTCGCAGGAAGCGATGATCTTTTCCACATCCTCAGGCTCGATCTTACCTCTTGCCGCATCAAGGAGGGTTCCAACCATTATTCTCACCATATTATAGAGAAATCCGTCTGCAGATACGGAGAAAACAACACATCCGTTTTCTTCTCTCCAAACCTCAGATGTACTGACCGTTCTCACCGCATCCGTTATCTTTGAGCCCTTTGCCATAAAAGAAGTAAAATCGTACTTCCCGAGAAAATATCCTGCCGCCTTTTTCATGCGCAGAAGCTCTGTTTCAGACAACGGGGGAGTCACTCTCATGCTTCTCTTTTTTTCAAAGGGGTCCTCATAGAGTCCGTCCCATATGCGGTAAATATAATTCTTTCCCTTGGAATCGTAGCGGGGATGGAAATCATCAGCAACATCTGCCGCCGCAATTACTGCAATATCATCGGGAAGGAATGTCGCAAAAGCGCGGTGAAGCTTTCCCGCAGGGATCCTTATATCCCTCTCGGGCTCAACAGTTGCACAAAAGCCAAGGGCATGAACCCCTGAGTCGGTTCTTGAGCATCCCGTCACCTTGCAGGGGCACTTAAAAACCATTTCAGCCGCCTCTGTCAACACATTTTGAACAGCAACGCCGTTTTTCTGACATTGAAAGCCGCAATACGCCGTGCCGATATATTTGATTTTTAGTATATATTTCACGGCGAACTCCTTTTTAAAAATGAAAAATTACGGTTGATTTCCGCCAAGGCGGAAATCTTCTTTGTCTATCCGCCCCTTGCGAGGGGCGAGGGACCACTGTTCGAGATACAGTTGTTTAATCTTATAGTTTAGCTACCCTCACAACCTCGCCCAAATTGCGAGGCAGAGCTACACTTTAATCTCAAGGTGGTGGGGGGGTAGTAGGCTATAATTCCAGCCAACTCCACTGTTATAAATTTTAGCTTAAACTCTTTTGTACTGTTAATTTTACTGCTGACGTAACGTCTGTTGAAAGCGTTCGTTACTACCCTTCCACCGCAAGCGGTCCCCCTCCCCTCGCAAGGGGAGGCAGGTAATAAAACGTTCTTTTAATTAAGGACTTTGATTTCCGCCAAGGCGGAAATCCTCATTAACATTCCCCAAAGGGGAATATTTCACGTCCCGCAAGGGATATTTCACTGTTCACAATGCTCTTACATTGTGAACTCATATCCGGGAGCAAAAATATTGAGAAGGACTATACCCGCAACAAAAGCGCAAAGTCCGATAAACATTACGAGATCGCGCCATGTGGAATGAAGTATATTCATTCTCGTTCTTCCCTCGCCGCCGGTATAGCAACGGCATTCCATTGCAGTTGCAAGATCCTCCGCTCTTCTGAATGCGGAAATAAACAAGGGAACCAGAATAGGCACCAAAGCCTTCGCGCGCTTCGCGATGGATCCCGTTGAAAAGTCTGATCCTCTCGCCTTCTGAGCACTCATTATCTTATCTGTTTCTTCGATAAGGGTGGGAATGAAGCGGAGCGCTATGGTCATCATCATAGAAAACTCATGAACGGGAATCTTTATCTTTGCAAGGGGAGCGAGAAGCTGTTCTATTCCGTCAGTGAGAGCTATGGGAGTTGTGGTATAGGTAAGCATAATGCTTGTTCCCGTTACCAGAACCATAACTCTGAGTACTATAAGAACCGCATTGATTATTCCCTCAAGATATATCTGGAAAAACCAGGTTTCGGGAAGAAGAGGAGTTTCTCCCTTCATCCAGAAAATATTTATTATTGCCGTAAATGCAATAATGAACAAAAGGGGCTTTAAGCCCTTTATAAGTATCTTTGCGCGTATTCTTGAAAGGCCCCAAAGACCTATTATGGAAAGGGCCACAAGAGCAAATGCAAAAATATTTTTCGCCAAAAACAGAGCAACGATATATATAAGGGCAAATACTATCTTCCATCTGGGATCAAGTCTGTGGAGAAAGGAATTCCCCTCGCAGTACTGACCGAATGCTATATCTGCTTTCATTTGCCCACCTCCTCGCCAAGAAGCCTTTCAGCCGCAAAGTTTACGGTATATATATCAAGACCGATATCAACGCCAACTTTCTGAAGCTCTTTTGCAACCTTCGTTATGGCAGGCACGTCAAGGCCCTGAGCGATAAGCTCATCGCTTCTTGAAAAAACCTCAGCGGGAGTGCCCGTCATAGTTACCTTACCGTGGTTCATAACTACGACAGAGTCACAGTACATAGCCATATCCTCCATGCTGTGCGAAACTATGACAACAGTAGTGCCGCTCTTTCTCTGATAATCCTTTATTCTCGAAAGTATCCTTCTGCGAGCTCCCGGATCAAGGCCCGCCGCGGGCTCATCGAGAACAAGGACTGAAGGTCGCATTGCAATAACTCCCGCAAGGGCCGCTCTTCTCTTCTGACCTCCGGAAAGGTCAAAGGGAGACTTTGAAAGATGCTTTTCCTTGAGCCCTGCAAACTGAGCCGCCTCAGCAACTGCCACCTTTATTTCTTCTTCCTTCATTCCCATATTCTTAGGGCCGAAGGCTATATCTTTTTCAACTGTTTCATCGAAAAGCTGATACTCGGGATACTGCATAACAAGGCCCACCTTGAAGCGCACATCCCTTATTTTTTTAGGTTCAGCCCAGATATCCTTGCCATCAAGGAATATCTTGCCGGAGTCGGGACGGAGCAAACCGTTGAGCATCTGCACAAGGGTAGACTTTCCGCTTCCCGTATGTCCGATAAGACCGATTATCTTCCCTTCCTCAAAGGTAAGGGAAACGTCGTCAAGAGCGCAGATCTCATAAGGTGCACCCTTGCCGTAGATATACGTTATATTCTGAAGTTCTATCTTTCCCATAAAATCCTAATGAATAATCAATATTTATCGTAGATTTCCGCCTCGACGGAAATCTTCATTAACATTCCCCAAAGGGGAATATATCACACACGAAGTGTATTTCACGATTTTCCGTGCAGGGCACGGGAAATCTCTTTCGCGCATTCCTCGGGATCGAAAATATCAAGGCGGACATTATACCCTGCCTTTTTCATTTTCCAGAGTATCTCCGTGGTCTGGGGAACATCAAGCCCCGCATCCCAAAGCTCCTCTGCTCTTGAGAACACCTCTCCGGGTTTACCGTCCATTATGATTCTGCCATCATTCATTACGATAACTCGATCGGCAAGGGTGGCCTCGTTCATATAGTGGGTTATATGGATCACCGTTATGCCCTCCTCGCGGTTAAGCCGGCAGATAGTATCCATAACCTCTTTTCTGCCGCCCGGGTCAAGCATTGCGGTGCTTTCATCAAAAATTATACATTTGCGTCGCATTGCGAGAACTCCCGCAATTGCGATTCTCTGCTTCTGGCCGCCTGAGAGACGGTGGGTCGCATGGCGGGCATACTTTTTCATACCTACCGTATCCAGAGCCTCATCAACTCTTTTTCTTATCTTCTCGGAGGGAATACCCAGATTCTCACATCCGAAGGCCACGTCCTCCTCGACGATAGTTGCAACAAGCTGATTATCGGGATTCTGGAACACCATTCCAACTCTGCGTCTTGCATCGTATATATCCCTTTCCTCAATATCCTCAGCAGTCATATCCTTGCCGTTGATATAAAGAACACCCTCTGTGGGCTCAAGTATCATACAAAGAAGCTTTGCAAGAGTAGATTTTCCGCATCCGTTATGGCCGAGGATCGCCACAAAGGAACCCTCTTCTATTTCAAAGCTCACATCATGGAGGACAGGAACCTCAGGGGTTTCCTCATCTCCCGGATATGAAAACGACAGATGCTCTGCCTTGATCACTGCACTCATACTGAAAGTCTCCTTATTTCTCTCGGTGGGCCCTCTGTTACTTTGCTGTCCATCTCGTAGCCGCACCTGCGGGGAGATAAAGTCCGCTCTTTGTAACCTTAAGGCCTACCTCGCCTGTCTCAATTCTGCCACGACCGTTAAGGGCTGTCATTACCATATATCCCATGGTCGCAGGGGAAAGACCTGTAGTATAGGAATTTACGAGGAAGAAGAGAGGATCGTCTGAAAGAAGCTTTGATGCAAGAGAAATAAGCTCATATGCACATTCCTCAAGCTTCCATACCTCTCCGCCGGGGCCTCTGCCGTAGGAAGGAGGATCCATTATAATACCGTCATATTTACGGCCTCTTCTTATCTCGCGCTCGACAAATTTCTTGCAATCATCTACAATATAGCGCACAGGAGCATCCTCAAGACCTGAAAGCTTTAAGTTTTCCTTTGCCGCCTGAACCATTCCCTTTGATGCATCAACATGGCATACTGCCGCTCCTGCTTTTGCCGCTGCAGCAGTAGCTCCGCCGGTATATGCAAAAAGGTTAAGAACAGAGGGCTTATTTGAAGGATCATTCTCTATTCTCTTTTTTATGAGTGATGAAAACCAGTCCCAGTTGGTTGCCTGCTCGGGGAAAAGGCCTGTATGCTTGAATCCCATGGGGCGGAGTTTAAAGGTGAGATCATCATAAGCGATGCACCACTCCTCGGGAATATTGCAAACCACCCATTTGCCGCCACCTGACTTTGATCTTCTGTAGATACCGTCAGCCTTTCTCCATCTGGGGTCTTTTCTTTCACCCGTCCAGATTATCTGGGGATCGGGACGGATAAGTATATAATCGCCCCAACGCTCAAGACGCTCTCCGCCTTCAGCATCGATAAGCTCATAATCATTCCATTTTTCGCTGTACCACATAATGTACCTCACTATTTATTGTAAAACTGTCCTATTACCGAGGACGCGCAATGTCCGTGACAGACTGCAATCGCCAATGCATCTGCCGTATCGTCGGGCTTCGGGGGCTCCTTGAGGCCAAGAAAAGTGGTTACCATCATGATGACCTGCTTTTTCTCAGCACGTCCGTAGCCTACGATAGCCTGCTTTACCTGAAGAGGAGTGTACTCAAATATAGGCAGGTTATGAGCCCTTGCCGCAAGAATGATAACACCTCTCGCCTCGGCTACAACGATACCTGTCTTCTGGTTTGTATTCCAGAAAAGCTCCTCTATTGCCATAACATCGGGCTTGTATTTTTCTATTATCTCGCAAAGGCCTTTATGTACCGAAAAGAGCCTGTCCTCTACCTTCTGCCCTGCCTTTGTCTGTATTGATCCGTATGCAAGGGGAGTAAATTTTCCGCCTTCATACTTTAAGACACCCCAGCCTACGATGGCAATTCCCGGGTCTATTCCAAGTATTATCAATTCTCCCCCACCTTACATTCTGATATCAAAGTATTATATCACATCGATCATTAATAGTCAAAGGTATTGGCAATATTTTCACACATTTTTTCATTTTCTTTCTTTAAATATTAACAATTTCAAAATCCCCATAGGGGCAGCCTCTGTAATAAAGGTGCCGCTATGGGGATTTTTTTATTATATTTTGCCATCAGACGCCTGCCAGTAATCGTTTCAGCGCCTGCATATCCTTTGCATTGGTTGAACCGTCACCGTTTATATCAGTAAAAAGATCATCGCTTACAGAAACTCCTGTAAGAAATTTTTGGAGAATATTTGCATCTATTCCGTTAGTCTTCCCGTCTTTATCAACATCGCCCGAAACCCTCTTCGGGGGGATCTCTGTCACGTCCGTTACCTCATCACAGTACATACAGTGCCGTGATTTATATCCGCACTCGGTAGCAGTAGGCTCCTTATCCGTAACAAAGCTTTCGGAAAAGGTATGTCCGTTGGCAGGAAGCTCAACGGTATTCATAACAACTCCGCAGCCCGAGCAGCTGTAGACTACAATACCCTCAGATGTGCAGGTTGGTTTTATCAGATCGCTTTGCTTTTTTATATGGGAGTCATATACAGAATAACCGCAAAGGGAGCACTCCTTTATATGAGCTGCGCTGTCGTACTTTGTGAAAACGCTATAGCTGTGACTATCGCCGCAGTCCTTAAAAGCATAGTAATTTTTTATGGTTCCGACAGGGTATGAGCCGCTTCCGAGAAGCGCCGCATTTCTGGGAGTTTCACAAAAAGCTATATATTCGATCTCAGCGTAATGTCCCCTATCGGAAATCACACCCTCAAAAAGATCTATTCTCAGTCCCGTCAGAAATCCGGACCAACCTGCAGATTCCGCAAGATTAAAGGTTACCCACACATAGTCCCCTGATGGAAAAACCGATTTTGATACATTCTGAATCGATGACTGTGCTGTAGTGTAGAAATAGAGCGAGCATTTGCTCACCGCATTCATATTGCTTTTCAATTTAACTGTTGCATACTTGTATTTTGAGGTATCAAGCTTTTCCGGAAGTCTGGAAATATCAAAGTTTATATAGGGATCATTTGTTTTTGATGTTACATCAAGACGCATGGTATTATCCACAGAATCATATCCGTAATCAAGACAATTGGGTGAGAAAGCCAGCTTTGAGAGAAGTCCTCCGGGGATAAATGCCGGATTCAGAAGATCATTTTCAAACTCTTCTTTCGTTGTAAGGTAGGCAAGGCTACCCTGCTTTTCGCAAACAGGAGTATCGTTCCATACCATTGCAACGGCATTTATAACTGCACGGGCAGAACCGTCTGAGGAATAGTTTCTTTGGGTGTAGGAGCCATCCTTCAGGGTAACTATGGAGGATGAACCTCCGCCGTCAAGATAGAAAACGCTGTTGTAGCCAAGCTCCGTACAAAGCTTATAAGCATCCTTGTATCTCAGCCCCTTATAGGCGCCGTTTGTGGATGCATTCATATTTGCAAACATAACGGTGCCGTCGTCCTTAATGCCGATAAGAGAGGTGGGGTATTCGCTTGATCTTGAGTCAAAAAGGTTCTGGGCGTCGTCGTTTATAACCTGCATGTGACCGCCGATGGCATCAACAACGTCTTGCCAAAGCTCAGTCCTTCCGTATTTATCTGCAAGGCTGAAATCAAAGGAAACAATATCGCCTATCTGATAAACTGATGAAAGCTCTTCCATTCTCGAGCCGCGGGCTGTAAGTATTATGGAGTTTTTTTGGATGGAAGGGCGATTGGTTGAACCGGAGGGATATATTGCAACAACTCTTGCTTTGATATTATTATCAAGAGTAAAAGAAGTTGATTCGGCCACAAGCTCGATCTCATAGGAATCGTTAAGAGCATAGTTTGCAGAGTTTATGCGATGATTGTATACTACGAGGGAGTCCCATGCGGGAAGACGGTTAAGTCCGTCTGCCGTAAGGGTCTTGCCTCTTGTTTCATTTGTAACGCTTACGGTGAAAACAGGGGCACCTACAAGGGGCTGGTTACTGCTTGTAACGCCAAAAGCAGATTTGAGACTGGCAACAGTGGAGGCATTTGAAGTATTCATATAGTTTTCCATGCCAAACTCCTGAGTTGCCCAGATCTCCCTGTCTATGATCATGACACCTCTCGTTGCCTGGAGAACCTTTTTCGTTACATTGGTGTTTGAGTTCACATGGGTCATCCAAAGATCTCCGTTAAGAGCAGCAAGAACAGTTTTTCCATTTTTGGAAAAGCTTTTTGCAGCGGATGCAACAGTTGTTGCCGAAGCTGTATACGCTCCGCAATTGATAACATCAACAGAAAGGTTTGTATTGGAAAGATCGCATTCTGCAAGTCTCAGGACCTTGTTTGTGCCGTATGCGTAACCGGATATTTTTATTTCTGTATAGCGCACTCCTGTTTTTCTACCGTCGGAAAGAGTTATCTCCTCATAGCTTCTTGCGCTTTCATTTGTAATCGTTCCCACGGCGGAGGAAAGGGCAAATGTATGGGATATGGCTGAAGATGCCAGTATTACAGTTGCAAGAACTGCAGATAAAATTTTTTTGATCTTCATTTTATCTCCTTAAAGTTTTTCTTCTCCCATTATACACCATTTTGAAAATAAGTCAACAAAGGTTGAAAGGCAAACATTTACAGATCCCTCATGTACAACATCAACAATAAATCGGGTTTATCGGGCTGTTTGAAATTGTTTTAAGGCGTAGGGGCGTATTCCATATCCGACCGTTATCTGCAAGCGAACCAAACTAACATTTACCTATATTGTTGCGTTTGCAGCGG
>JAZTXZ010000121.1:0-7530 GCA_045636685.1 Candidatus Avispirillum sp.
AATCATAGATAACATTTGGGGCAAAAAGACCTTCTTTGAGTTTGACCTTGCGGGAAGAGTAAACGGTGTATCTTCTGTAGACATAGGCACGGGAATTACAAGAGCCTATGAAAGCATAAGATACAACGACGGCAAGGGTACAGTTGAGAGCATGGTGCAGTCTATGTTCGATGCAAACGGTACAAAGCTGAAAACTATAGAGTATAGCTACGAGTACGGCGATCCGTCCGAGGGACAGATGCCTGACGTGCTTTACTCTGGTATATTCGGCGGTCGTGGTTTCAACTTTACATACGACAGCCTCGGAAGGCTTACAAGTCGAAGAATATCCTTCAACGGCGGAGCAAAGGCTGAAAGCTATACCTACAAGGCAAAGGACGCAAATTATACTACTACCCTTGTAGAATCCATGCAGGACTTCTCGGGTGTTATCCATACCTATGTTTATGATGCCAACGGAAACATCGTTGAAGAATCTGTAGGAGATCAGACCATCGAGTATGTATACGATTCTCAGAACAGGCTTGTAGAGTACTATGACCCCGTAGCAGGTCTCACCGGCAAGCTTACCTATGACGACCGCGGAAATATCCTTGAGCATATCTACGGCGATTATATGACAAAGGCTGAGATCGCTGAGTACGGTTGGGGGTACTATGCCCGTAATACTTATACCTACGGTGACTCAACTTGGGCTGATCTGCTTACAACATATAATAATACAGCTATAACATACGATGAGCTTGGTAATCCCCTCACATGGTTTGGCGGCAGAAACATTACCATGACTTGGGAGAACGGACGTCAGCTTGCACGGTTTGCCAATGCGACTGCTCAGTACGATTTTGAGTACAATGCAGACGGACTGAGAACCAAAAAGACGGTTACAAATAAGAGAAACTCAACTGTTACAAAGGAAACTGAGTATTACATAGTAAACGGACAGTATGTTGGCGAGGTTTCTACAATCGGTGGCGTACAGTATATCCTTGGTTACATCTATGACGAGAACGGCGCTCCTGCAGGATTAAACATAAATACCATTGATTCTGAAGGCGTTGTTTCGGGTGTAAGCACTTGCTATTTTGCAAAGAACCTTCAGGGTGATATCGTTGCTATAATAAGTTATGATGGAAGTATAATTGCACGCTATACCTACGATGTATGGGGCGATCTTGTTTCTGTTAAAAAAGCTAACGGTGATACTATCACGGACTCAACGCATATAGCGCTTCTTAATCCCTTTAGATACAGGGGCTATATGTACGACAGCGAGACGGGGTTCTATTATCTCCGAAGCAGATACTATTCTCCTGATATCGGTAGGTTTATTAATGCGGATGGGTTGGTTTCTACCGGTCAGGGATTTGATGGAAACAATATGTTTGCGTATTGTGGCAATAATCCTGTTAATAGGATAGATGATTTCGGTCTTGCATGGAAGCTAATAACAGATGCTCGTATCCATAATGCAGTACTAGAACATCTGTGTGAAGAATATCCAAATTTAGCTTGGAAACAGACTTGTATTAAGTATAAAAATTCATCAAAATGGAGATTTTGTGATTTGTATAATACTATCACCGGTGAAGTATGGGAATTAAAAAAAGATTCCGACAGTAGATCATGTCGAACTGAAAATGCGACCAAGCAGCTTGAAGAATATTTAAGCGGATATTTAAAGCACGCTGCTAATCTTCCTCTAAAAAAGCCTTATTGTACAACAATAACTAAAGATCATTTTTATCATGATGAGGGAGATAAAACTTATTATGTAGAATATTGGGATGAGGGAAATGGCATATTAAGATATACGTACTTTGAGGTTGAATATGAGCAACGTGTTAGTGAAACACCCAGTACTTCCACTTCGGAAGTAGGAGCACATGCGCTTCTATCTGCTTTAATCGCTATAGTAGGAATTGTTATATTTGGTGGCGCACTTGCGCCTGTGGGGTGAACTATGAGAAAAGAATTGGATAGAAAGCTAAAAGAAATATTGGTGCCACACGGATTTATAAAAGTACGAAACTTTTATATACGATTAACAAATGATATTGTACAGACTGTGGCATTTATATATACTCCTTCATATGTAGAGGATTGCCATGGGTACTATTTGGACTTTGGTATGGCATCAATATACGATCATTTCATTTTCGGAATAATAGAAGATACACATGGCTATTTAAACGGAACATATACTGTTGATGTACATGACTTTTCAAATAGTATACAGAAAAAAAAACGCACATACCCCAAGGGTTATAATGAAGATTCACAACTTGAAGAGTTCAATGAATTTTGCTTGCCATTTCTCAATTCTGTTGATTCCTTAGAAGATCTATACAAAGCAAGAATTGTAATGCAAACAGTATTCAATAGAGATATTGGATACCATTTGTCACCTGATACCAATTTGTGTTTGAAAATAGGAAAATATGACGAGGCATCCAAAAGAATCTATGCTACCTATGACTTTTACGGTGAAGTTATTAAAGAAAAAGATTGGCCTCATTATAACAGCTTATTTTCCAACGCAGAGAAGCTCAAGGAGTTAATTGAGTTTGGGGACAGAGCGTTAATAGATGCTTATCTCGAAAATGAAAAGAAAAAGAATATTGAAATATACCAATCAATTATCCCTAAAAGGAAAATAGGGAACGGTTCTGTGTCTTCGGACAAAACACCTGAATAACTAACCCAAGGGCGGCGGTTTTGACGCCGCCCTTCACCCATGAATACTGCCCCAACGGAAATAACTATGGAATCATAGATAATATTTGGGGTAAAAAGACCTTCTTCGAGTTTGACCTTGCAGGAAGAGTAAACGGTGTATTGGTTTCGGACAGTGATACAAATAATCCACGGGCATACGAGAGTATACGCTATACCGACGGCAAGGGTACTGTCGAGAGCGCAGCTCATTCTATGTTCGATGCAAACGGTGCGAAGCTTAGAACCATAGAGTATAGCTACGAGTACGGTGACCCTGCATTGGGTCAGATGCCCGATGTTCTGTACTCAGGTATCTTCGGAGGACGAAGCTTTAACTTCACCTACGACAGCCTCGGCAGACTCACAAGCCGAAGCATATCCTTCAACGGCGGAGCGAAATCGGAGACTTATACCTACAAGGCAAAGGATGCGAATTATACTACTACCCTTGTAGAGTCTATGACTGACTTCTCGGGAGTTTTCCATACTTACGTATACGATGCCAACGGAAACATTATCGAAGAATCCGTAGGAGATCAGACTATTCGTTATGAGTACGATTCTCAGAACAGATTGACACGTTGCTTCGACCCTATAGCAGGTAGTACAACAATATACGTCTACGACGATCGCGGAAATATCCTCAAGGTCAGAGAAGCGGATTACATGACCGAGGAGGAGCTTGACGCTTATTACGCTGAATACGGTGATGCAATATTTACCGACACAGCGTACACATACGGCGATTCCACTTGGGCTGATTTATTGACTGCTTGCAACGGAGTTTCCATAACCTATGACGAGCTTGGAAACCCCTTGACATGGTACAGTGGCAGAAATACCACCATGACTTGGGAGAACGGACGTCAGCTTGTCCAGTTTGCTAATGCTACCTCTCAGTACGATTTCGAGTATAACGCGGACGGTCTTAGAACGAAAAAGACGGTCACCAATAAGAGAAACTCCAAAGTAACTAAATCCACAGAGTATTACATAGTAAACGGTCAGTATGTGGGCGAAGTTTCTACTATCGGCGAAAACACCTACGTTATATCCTACGTTTACGACGAAAACGGCTCTCCTGCAGGAATAAATGTACGCGCTTCCAATGAACCGGACGTAAAAACATATTACTTTGCTAAGAATCTGCAAGGCGATATTATAGCCATCCTTAACGAGCAGGGCAATATCGAAGCGAAGTACGTTTACAATGCTTGGGGCGATCTTAAATCGGTAAAAGACGCTAACGGAAACACCATTACTTCCTCGACTCACGTAGCTCTTCTCAATCCCTTCCGTTACCGCGGATATATGTATGATAGCGAGACGGGGTTTTACTACCTCAGAAGCAGATACTATTCTCCTGATATTGGTAGGTTTATTAATTCGGATGGGTTGGTTTCTAACGGTCAAGGATTTGATGGTTTCAATATGTTTACATATTGTGGTAATAATCCTATTGTGTATACTGATCAATCTGGTTGTTTTTTTGTTACAATTATTGGATTTGTAGTTACTGTTGCAGCAACTATAACAATAACAAAAATGACAAAGGAAGCTTTGAAGAAAAGCAATCAAGTGAACAATGCCCGAATAGATAATGACAAGTCCACTACTACTCATAATATAATAATCAATAATCAAAAAAAAGCTCCAATAACAGATTTTAATTATGGAGTAAGACCAGCAAATAAAAATGGTTGCGAGGCAATAGCCATTCATAACGCAAAAGTCCTTGAAGGAGTCGACTCTACACTGACTGATACATTTGCAGATATTCAAGATCATAATGGAATGTGGTTGTTCGGAATTTTCGGAACATATCCTCATATAGCTGATGATGTGATAGAAGATAGTGGGTTAAATTGCACATTAGTAAATTTATCTGAAATGACAGCTCCTGGAACATATATCATTTCGTATTGGAATGAACCAATACGCGATGGAATACACACTGTGGCTATAAGTTATAATGGTTATGAATACACTGTTTACAACACTTGTAAAAATTGTAGAGACGGAGAGTTCGCAACTTGCGATACTCTTGATGAGTTCAAAAAAGGATTTATTTGCGGATATCATATTTGGGGGTAATATGAAAAAAAAGAGCACAGTCATTTTTTTATGTTTATTATTGATATTTGTCCTCTGCTCATGTGAGAGTATCCACGTTAGCAATTATAAACCCGCCTATCAGGAAAACACTTACTGGGAGTCTGAGGATGGCAGCATATCCTTTTATGTTCACAGTTATAGTAGTGTTCTTGGAAAAGCAATAGTTGAAGATAAAGAAACTGAGTTACAGTTTTGGTGGGGTGTCGGAAGTCCTTTGGAAATTTATTCGATAGATTATTTGACAGACACAACTGAACCATACAAACACGAAACAGAGTATTACTTATATGCAACGTTGGATTGTTTCTTCTTAAGTAAAGATAAGTTTGTCGCTATTGTGGATAACTCTGATTATTGGAAAGAAGGGGACGTAATTGTATTTAGGAAAACAGATGTCGGTAATAATGAAATAGTGTATCCTCCAAAGACAGAGGACGGTTCTGTGTCTTCGAGTGAAATAAAGACAGGGGACGGGCATGGAGATTCCGATAATACATCAATATCAGATACTATAAATATTGAGAATGCAGATGAAATCATTGAAGAATCTGATTATTACAAACTTGTCCGAAACGGTACTCTCTTATACTGCTACTTTTATGATGACAATCATACTGAAGTAAAAAAAGAGGGACCTTTGGCCAAGATGCCAAGAATAACAACTGTGCAAAATGGTCTTGTAAAATTCACAGTACAAGCAGGAACTGGAATTGGTACTCGATGGGGATACTATTATGATACGGAAAAAAATATTTTTTCCGAAAAATTTGGGGGTATATTTGATGAATGCGAAGACAAAGTCGCTTGTGTTGGATTAAAAAAAGTTATAGTTTCTAATATATTTGACAGTTCAAAATATTATAAGGAATTTTCTGAATTTTCTTATCCCTTTTCTCAAGTAGCAACTCCGATAACCAATGTCAAGTTTTCATCAGACGGTAATAGTATAATTGTTTCTTATCTCACTGGCGAAGATTACCAAGAAGTAACTGAAATGTTACCTTTATTCCAAAACACAGGGGACTAAAAACAAAGGGGACGGTTAGCGTGAAAACCGAACAAGGTAAAGGCCAAAAAGAGTATAGCAAAGAACCCTAACGAAAAAACGGTAAACACATGACCCTAAGGGCGGCGTACCGCCGCCCTACCTAAAAGACCTATAATGGAGATACAAATCACATATTTATTCAGAACTTATGTTTCACTACAAGGGATACTTAGGATTTGAAGCAATTCCTTATCTAAAACCTTTGCTTAATAGCTACTATGAAAGTTTAAAAATTGCAGATTTAAACCCAAGTGAAGAGAGAGGAATAGTACTAATAGGAATGGAGTTCTTCAAGTATCCTAGAGCGGAGGAATAATATGGTGAAAAAATTTTTGTTACATTTATTTGCGACTTTCGGATTGCTTGCAAACATTTTGGTTTTTTTAATTATTGCAATCGCAGATAACCTGAAATGCGACTATTTATTCACCGCCATCAGCAGCACATGGGCTTTCGTAGTATGCTTATCGGTATGCATAATTCTACCCTCAATATATTATATAGCTACTCTTTTGGTTTTAAAATCCCCCAAAAAGACTGTGACTGCTACGCTTGCGATAATTCTTATTGTTATGTTGTGTATTAATATTCCTGCTTCTTTCCTTGTCTGTGGCTTCACAAGAGGAGGAATAACATCATACACCGAAAAGCTTGATAACTACCTCGTTTTTGACAGATATGTTTCTGAATCGTTTGATAGATATTCTGAAGATATGCTATTCCCCGATTCCAACATCATAAGCCAGAACAGTAAATACTTATACAATTATGATTATGGCGCCATTTCTGATAATTATCATATTAGTCTCGAAGCTTCTTTTCTCAGTGAAAAGAATTATTCTGACGAGGTTCTCAGGATCGAATCGCTGGAATACATAGAAAAGGCTAAAGGAACGTATGAGAAGATAAGTGATGATAATAGGTTTTTAATTACAATTGTCATTAACTACGATACGCAAATAATTAAATATAACGTGGAATACAATTGAAAGTCAGAAAGACAGTGGACGGTTCTGTGTCTTCGAACAAAACACCTGAATAACTGACCTAAATGGGCGGCGGTATTAAGCCGCCGCCCTATCTAAAAGACCTATAATGGAGACAATAGTAAGTATGTAGAATACTTTTATGATCCCAACGGAAATCAATACAGGATCGTTGACGGCATCTGGGGTAAAGATACTCAGTTTGAGTTTGACCTTGCGGGACGTATAAACGGCGTATTGGTTTCTGATAGTGATACAAATAATCCACGGGCATACGAGAGTATTCGCTATACTGACGGCAAGGGTACTGTCGAGAGCATGGTGCAGTCTATGTTCGACGCAAACGGTACGAAGCTTAGAACCATAGAGTATAGCTACGAGTACGGCGATCCTGCATTGGGTCAGATGCCCGATGTTCTGTACTCAGGTATCTTCGGAGGACGAGGCTTTAACTTCACCTACGACAGCCTTGGCAGGCTTACAAGCCGAAGCATAAGCTTTAACGGCGGAGCTAAATCGGAGACCTATACCTACGATGCAAACGGCAATATTACAAGCGAGACAGTTAACGGTCAGACCATTCGTTACGAATACGACTCTCAGAACAGATTGACACGTTGCTTCGATCCTATAGCAGGTAGTACAACGGTATACGTTTACGAT
>JAZTXZ010000122.1:0-8699 GCA_045636685.1 Candidatus Avispirillum sp.
GCACCGTCTTACAGGTATCGTAGTTTGCTCCTGCTCTCCCAGAATGCACGAGCAGACATTCAGAAAGACTGCTGCAAAGGCAGGCCTCAACCCCTACATGGTTGAGATCGCAAATATCCGTGAGCAGTGCTCATGGGTACATAAGGATATGATCCAGGGTACAGAGAAGGCAGTTATCCTCGCGAAGGCGGCTGTTGCTAAGGTTAACCTTAACACACCTCTTATCCCTGGTGAGTCCCCCGTAACAAAGAGAGCTCTCGTTATCGGCGGCGGTATCGCAGGTATCCAGACAGCTCTTGACATCGCTGACGCAGGCTTTGAGGTAGACATCGTTGAGAAGAAGCCCACAATCGGCGGTAAGATGGCTCAGCTCGATAAGACATTCCCCACACTCGACTGTGCGGCTTGTATCCTCACACCTAAGATGGTTGACGTGGCACAGCACGAGAAGATCAGAATCTTCTCCTTCAGTGAGGTATCCGAGGTTTCCGGATTCGTTGGTAACTTTGACGTTACTATCAAGAAGAAGGCCCGTTACGTAAAGGAAGATATCTGTACAGGCTGTGGCGCTTGTGTTGATAAGTGCCCCATGAAGAAGGTTCCCAATGAGTTCAACCTCGGTATGGACAACCGCAAGGCGATCTACATCCCCTTCGCTCAGGCAGTTCCCAAGGTTGCAACAATTGACCCCAATGCATGTAATATGCTGAAGAACGGCAAGTGCGGCGTATGCTCCAAGGTTTGTGCCGCAGGCGCTATCGATTATACACAGAAGGATGAGTTCATCACCGAGAAGTACGGCGCTATCGTCGTAGCTACAGGCTTTGAGCCCATCAGCATGGAAAAGTTTGACGAGTATGCTTACAGCCAGTCCAAGGACGTTATCACCTCTCTCGAGTTCGAGCGTCTTACAAATGCGGCAGGCCCCACAGCAGGTAAGCTTCTCCGTCCCTCTGACCTTAAGCATCCCGAAAAGATCGTATTCGTACAGTGCGTAGGCTCCAGATGCGCAAACTGCGCTGAAAAGGGCAAGGAGTATTGCTCCAAGATCTGCTGTATGTATACAGCAAAGCATGCAATGCTTACACGTGATAAGTACCCCGATACTGACGTTACCGTATTCTATATCGACGTTCGTACTCCCGGTAAGAACTTTGATGAGTTCTATCGCCGTGCAACTGAGGACTACGGTGTTAAGTATATCAAGGGTATGGTAGGTAAGATCGTTCCCGAGGGCGATAAGCTCCACGTACAGGGTTCTGACCTTATCGCAGGCGAGCAGGTTCATATCGATGCAGATCTCGTAGTTCTCGCAGCTGCTATCGAGCCTGATAAGTCTGCCCGTCCTCTTGCAACAATGCTTACAGCAAGTATGGATACAAACGATTTCTTCACAGAAGCCCATCCTAAGCTCCGTCCCGTAGAGAGCCCCACAGCAGGTGTGTTCCTTTCCGGTGCATGCCAGGGCCCCAAGGACATTCCCGAAACAGTATCTCAGGCAGGTGCTGCGGCATCCAAGGTAATCGGTCTTCTCGCAAAGGATAAGCTCCTCGGTAACCCCTGCGTTGCTTCCAGTAACGAGAATATGTGTAACGGATGCTCCTCCTGTGCAAACGTTTGCCCCTACGGTGCAATCACATACGAGGACAAGGAATTCAGAATGCCCGACAGAACCACACAGATCCGCCGCATAGCAAAGGTAAATCCTGCAGTATGTCAGGGTTGCGGATGCTGTACAGTAGTTTGCCCCTCCGGAGCAATGGATCTTCGCGGCTTTATGAATTCACAGATCATGGCGGAGGTTGACGCAATATGCAAGTAAAAGAATACAGACCCCTGATTGTGGCATTCTGCTGCAACTGGTGCTCCTACGCAGGTGCAGACCTTGCAGGTAATAACCGTGCAGACTACCCTGCAGACGTTAAGATCATCAGAGTACCCTGCTCCTGCAGAGTAAACCCTATGTTCATTCTCAAGGCATTCCAGAAGGGTGCTGACGGAGTAATCCTCTGTGGCTGTCACCCCGGCGACTGTCACTACACATCAGGTAACTACTATACAAGAAGAAGAATGGCAATGCTCTTCTCCATGCTCGACTTCCTCGGCATCGAGAGAGAGCGTACCCGCGTTGAGTGGGTATCCGCAGCTGAGGGTGCAAAGTTCGCAGCTACAATGAACGAGTTTGCAACAGCAGTTAAGGCCCTTGGCGAAAACAAGAGATTGGAGGATCTGAGATGCAAAAAGTAACTAGAGATGCCCTTATCGAAAAGGCAGCCTCCCTTCTTGCTGACGGCACAGTAACAAGCGTTCTTGCTTGGAAAAAGGGTGAGTTTGATTACGATATCACTCCCGCTCTCTTCACAAGCGAGGAGGAGATGAAGGCAGAGCTCGTATGGAATGATTTCTGCGGTGCTAACCTTTCCAAGTACCTTGTTGCAAAGACAAAGAAGGCAGAGGGAAAGATCCTCGTATTCCTCAAACACTGCGATACATACTCCTTCAATCAGCTCCTCACAGAGCACAGATTTGACCGTGAAAAGGTATATGCAGTAGGCATCCCCTGCGAGGGTATGGCCGATATCGATAAGGTAAAGGCTATCAGCGGCGACGGTATCTCCGCTATCGACTGCGGCGAAAAGATCGCTGTAACTACTATCTATTCCGACAGTGCAGTTGAGATCGATGCTAAGGACGTTCTCCTTGAAAGATGCGAAAACTGCAAGTCCAAGAAGCACGTTGCATATGACGAGCTTATGGGCGAAGAGGGAGAAGTCCTCGATTCCAACCGCTTCGATGAGGTTGAGCGTCTTGAGGCTATGACTCCCGATGAGAGATTTGCTTTCTGGCAGGAAGAGCTTTCCAAGTGCATTCGTTGCAATGCCTGCAGAAATGCTTGTCCCGCTTGCACCTGCGAGGTTTGTGTATTTAACAACCCTAATTCCGGTGTTGAGAGCAAGGCTCCCGTAAATGATTTTGAGGAAAAGATGTTCCATATCATCCGCGCATTCCACGTAGCAGGCAGATGTACAGACTGCGGCGAGTGCTCAAGAGTTTGTCCTCAGAATATTCCTCTCCACCTTCTCAACCGTAAGTTCATCAAGGATATGAACGAGTGCTACGGTGAGTATCAGGCAGGTGCTGAGGTTGGCCAGAGAGCTCCTCTTGTAGACTATACATTCGAGGACCTCGAGCCCGGTGAAGTATTTGAAAGGGGTGGCGATAATGCGTAAAATTTCCCTTGATAATATTCAGGCGCTTTTTGCTAAAGTAAATAGCGAAATGGCACTCTACCTTCCCGTTGACAAAAAGGACGGTAAGGCTGAGTATGCTAAGTGGCAGGAGGGCACAGAGTGGTCCGACGCCCTCACAACAAGAAGAAGCCCTAAGGACTTCTTCTTCCCCCAGGCTGAAGATCTCGTAAGATTCAAGACTCAGGGAAAGACAATTGAAATTACAGACGTAAGAGGAGAGGAGAAGCCCTTCGCAGTATTCGGCGTTCGCCCCTGCGACGTAAAGAGCTTTGATATTCTCGACCGCGTATTCCTTACAGAGCCCCGCGACAGCTACTATGCTATGCGCCGCGAAAAGGGTACTGTTATCTCCCTCGCGTGCACAAAGCCCTCCGAGACCTGCTTCTGCAAGAACTTCGGTATCGATGCTGCAGGCGAGTGTGGCGACGTAAGCTGCTGGAAGGCAGACGGATATCTCTACCTTACTGCAAACACAGAAAAGGGTGAAAAGTTCCTCGCTATCATTGAGGATATCACAGAGGAGTGCGATACAGCTGCAGTAGACGCTGAGAAGGCAAAGATCGCTGCTGTAATGGAGAAGCTTCCTCTTAACGGTCTTCCCGTTGATAAGTTCGGCGGCGAAAAGACTATGGAATTCTTCAACCGCCCCGAGTGGTCTGAGCTTTCCGAGGCTTGCCTTGCTTGCGGTACCTGTACATTCGTATGCCCTACATGTCAGTGCTACGACATCAAGGATTTCAATACAGGTAACGAGGTTATCCGCTACCGTTGCTGGGACTCCTGTATGTACTCTGAGTTCACAAAGATGGCTCACGGTAACAACAGACTTACTCAGAAGGAGCGCTTCCGTCAGAGATTTATGCATAAGCTCGTATACTATCCCGAAAATAACGACGGTATCTTCGGTTGCGTAGGCTGCGGCAGATGTCTCAAGTCCTGTCCTATTTCTATGAATATTGTAAAAGTAATGAAAAAGCTGGGAGGAGAAAACAAATGAGTATGTGCAACGAAACTCTCATCCCTAGTATCGGTGTTATAACCGATATCAGAATTGATACACCCGATATCAAGACCTTCAGAGTAGTAACTACTGACGGTAAGAAGGCCTTTGACCATCGCCCCGGCCAGTGCGCAATGCTTTCTGTTCCCGGTGTTGGTGAGGCAATGTTCTCCATCACATCCTCTCCCACAAACGAGGAGTATATGGAGTTCTCCATCAAGAAGTGCGGTTGCGTAACTGAGTGGCTCCACGCAGCAGAGGTTGGCCAGCAGATCACAATCCGCGGACCTTACGGTAATCCCTTCCCCGTAGATGACGTATTTGCGGGACAGAATATGCTCTTCATCGCAGGTGGTGTAGGTCTTGCGCCTCTCAGAAGCGTAATCAACTACTGCCGCCACTACAGAGATCGCTACGGCGATATCGATATCGTATACGGCTCAAGAAGCTCTGCAGACCTTCTTGATTACCGTGAGATCATCGAAGAGTGGGCAAACGATGCAGGAGTAAACGTTCATCTTACAATTGACCGTGAGGAGGAAGGCTGGGACGGTCACGTTGGATTTGTTCCCAACTATGTAAAGGAGCTTGGCTTCGATACAAACAAGATCGCAGTTCTCTGCGGACCTCCCATCATGATCAAGTTCACACTTCAGGGTCTCCAGGAGCTTGGCTTCGAGAGAACTCAGGTTTATACAACCCTCGAGCTTCGTATGAAGTGCGGTGTAGGTAAGTGCGGCAGATGTAACGTAGGTGCAAAATATGTATGTAAGGACGGCCCCGTATTCCGCTTTGACGAAATCGATGAGCTGCCCGATGAGTATTAATTAGAAGGTCGGTGTTAAAAATGGAAAAAATGGTTAATATATTTCTTTTCGGTAAGAAATACGCAGTTCCCGAGAATCTGACAATCATGTCAGCTATGGAATATGCAGGCTATCAGCTCGTTCGCGGATGCGGATGCAGAAACGGCTTCTGCGGTGCTTGTGCAACAATCTACAGAGTTAAGGGTGATAACACTCTTCACGCTTGCCTTGCTTGCCAGACAACAGTAGAGGACAATATGTACATCGCAACACTTCCTTTCTTCCCCCTCGTGAAGAAGGTATACGATGTAAACGAGATCCCCGTAACAGAGCAGGTTATGATGCAGCTTTATCCTGAGATCTACGCTTGTGTAGGCTGTAACGCTTGTACAAAGGCTTGTACCCAGGACCTCAACGTAATGCAGTACATCGCATACGCTCAGAGAGGCGACTTCGAGGCTTGTGCTGAGGAGTCCTTCGACTGCGTAATGTGCGGCGTTTGCTCCTCCCGTTGCCCTGCAGGCATTTCTCACCCTCAGGTAGCTATGCTTGCTCGCCGTATCAACGGTAAATATCTCGCTCCCAAGTGCGGACATCTTGAGGACCGTGTTTGCGAGATCAAGAACGGTACTTTCAACGAGCTTATTGAGGCTCTTATGGGTAAGCCCGTAGAAGAGCTCAAGGAGCTTTACAATACAAGAGAGATAGAGAAATAAGGAGGATTAATAGAAATGTATGCTGAAAAGTATCAGGCTTCTCTTGAAAAGGTAGCTCAGAAGAGAGCAGAGAATATCGCTCTCGAGCCCGCAAGAATGACAGCCGAGCAGAAGGAAACACTCCTTAAGACCTATCACCCTGACTATAAGGAAGCTGAGTTTTCCACACTTAAGGTTGGTCCCAACAAGGGCGATAAGGTTCCTCATGAGCTTTGCGAAACTCTCCAGGCTCATTCCAGAATCACAGCAGACTCTGTTGACCTTGCAAATCCCGACTACGATTGCGACGTTCTCGTAATCGGTGCGGGCGGCGCAGGTACATCTGCTGCAATCGAGGCTCACGAGGCAGGTGCAAACGTTCTCGTTGTAACAAAGCTTCGTATGGGCGACGCTAACACAATGATGGCAGAGGGCGGTATCCAGGCTGCTGATAAGCCCAACGACTCTCCCGCTATCCACTTCGTAGACGCATTCGGCGGCGGTCACTTTGCACCAAAGAGAGATCTTCTTGCAAAGCTCGTTTGCGATGCTCCCGAGGCTATCCAGTGGCTCTCCGATCTCGGCGTTGAGTTCGATAAGGAAGCTGACGGTACAATGGTAACAACCCACGGCGGCGGTACATCCAGAAAGAGAATGCACGCTGCTAAGGACTATTCCGGTGCTGAGATCATGAGAACTCTCCGTGATGAGGTTCTTAACAGACAGATCCCTGTTGTTGATTTCACAGCTGCAATCGTGCTTATCCTTGACGAAAACGGCAAGGCAGCAGGTGCGGTTCTTATGAATATGGAAACAAAGGATATCCTCGTAGCTAAGGCTAAGACCGTTGTTATCGCTACAGGCGGTGCAGGTCGTATGCACTACCAGGGCTTCCCCACATCCAACCACTACGGTGCAACAGCTGACGGACTTGTTCTCGGCTACAGAGCAGGCGCTAAGCTTCTCTATGCTGAGACACTTCAGTATCACCCCACAGGTGCGGCTCATCCCGAGCAGATCTTCGGCGCTCTCGTAACTGAGAAGGTTCGTTCTCTCGGTGCTAAGCTCGTAAATGCTGACGGTGAAGTATTCATGCATCCCCTTGAGACAAGAGATGTAACAGCAGCTTCCATCATCCGCGAGTGCTCCGACCGTGACAACGGCCTTGAGACAACAGGCGGAAGAGCAGTATGGCTCGATACTCCTATGATCGAGGCTATCGGCGGCGAGGGTACAATCGAAAAGAGAATCCCCGCTATGATGAGAATGTTCGGCAAGTACGGCATCGATATCCGCAAAGAGCCTATCCTTGTATACCCCACTCTCCACTACCAGAACGGCGGTCTTGATATCAACGTTAACGGTATGACAACAAACGTTGAGAATCTCTTCGTTGCAGGTGAGGCTGTTGGTGGTATCCACGGTAAGAACAGACTTATGGGTAACTCCCTCCTCGATATCATCGTATTCGGTAGAAACGCAGGTCAGAATGCAGCAGCTGCAGCTAAGAATACAACTGTAGGCGCTCTTACTCTTGACCACGTTGCTAAGTTCGAGGCAGAGCTTGCAGGTGCCGGCATCGAGACAGACGTTGTTTCTCCTAAGCTTCTTCCCAACTACACAAAGCAGAAGGACATCTGATAGGAGGCGCAATCAATGACTCTTTTTGGCGGTGTAATTCCCGTAACGGGAGTTTCTTTCTTCCTTCTTTGCGTGTTCGCAATTCTTGCGGCAGGCTATGCGCTTGGAAGAATTACTATCAAGGGCGTGTCCCTCGGTGATGCAGGCGTGTTCATCATTGCTCTTGTATTCGGAGCACTTTTCTATGAGCAGTTTGCAAATGACCTCTTTGTAAAGTTCGTAGATGCAGCAGGTAATGAAGTAAATGTGAATTATGCAGACAAAGCACTTTCCATTATCGAAAGCTTCGGTCTTATCCTTTTTGTAACAAGCGTAGGCTTTATCGCAGGTCCTAAGTTCTTCGCAAATATGAAGAAGAACTTCAAGAGCTACGTACTTCTCGGTTTGATCATTATCCTTGCCGGTGGTCTTTCTGCTCTCGGTTGCATCATGCTTGGTGAGCACGTATTCGGCTACGGTGCTGATACCATCAAGGATATTGATGGCTTCGTTGCTATGATCGTAGGTCTTCTCTCCGGCTCTCTCACATCTACTCCCGCATTCTCTGCCGCAAAGGCAACAGTTGCTGACGAGTATCAGAGCCTTGTATCCGTAGGCCACGGTATTGCTTATATCTTCGGTGTTGTAGGCGTTGTACTCTTCGTTCAGCTCATTCCTAAGCTCACAAAGGCTAATATGGAAGATGAAAGAGCAAAGATCTCCGTTCCTGCAAAGGAAGAGAGCAAGGTTAAGAAGGTGGTAAAGCTTCTCCACCTCGACCATATGGGCGTTTGCGCATTCTCTGTTGCAGCTATTCTCGGTACAGTTGTCGGTAAGATCCAGATTCCCATGAGCGGCGACGGTCTCAGCGGCACTTGCTTCTCTCTCACAACAACAGGCGGATGCCTCCTCGTTTCCCTTATCATCGGCCACTTCGGCAGAGTTGGTAAGGTAAGCCTTATGCCTGCAGAGTCCACTCTCAAGCTCTTCCGTGAGCTTGGTCTCGTTCTCTTCCTTGTAGGCGCAGGTATCCCCGGCGGCGCAGACTTCGTTGCAAACTTCAACGGTATGTATTTCGTATATGGCATTATCATGACAGTTGTTCCTATGATAATCGGCTTTATCTTTGCGAAGTACGTTCTTAAGCTTCCCCTTCTTAACAATCTGGGAAGCCTTACAGGCGGTATGACAAGTACTCCTGCCCTTGGTACCCTTATCGGTACTGCAGGCACTGAGGACGTTGCAGCAGCATATGCAGCAACATATCCTATTGCACTTATCGCAGTAGTTCTCGTATCTCAGTTCCTTATCATTATGTTCTAATACA
>JAZTXZ010000123.1:0-11916 GCA_045636685.1 Candidatus Avispirillum sp.
ACTATTATTTTAACGCAGATACGGTGTAACCGATAATAGAATTTCGGTTATGCTGAACTTTGAATGTCGGTTAAAATAAAAAATCATATCGGTTAAAATAAAAAATTATATCGGTTAAAGCAAAAATGCATTTCGCTTCAACCCTAATACATATACAAATACAAAAACAAATACAAAAACATATACTACACACAGACAAAAACTCCGCCGCGGCGGAGTTTTTGAAGATTGTGGGGGAGAGAAAGAACGGGGTGGGTGGTAAAATAGAGAAAAATTATTTTGAAAAGGAAATGGATATGGGAAAGAAAGACGGAATGTACTTTTATAACGATTGGCTTGCGCCCTTTGAGAAGCTCGAAAAAGCACAGCTTGGGGAGCTTGTTATTGCAATGATGAAGTATTTTATATCGGGAGAGGAGCCCCCCGTCTTTGATGGAATGCTTGGAATGGCAGCAGACTTCATTTTCCCCCAGATTGACAGATCGATCGAATATGCCCGAAAGGGTTCACGCGGCGGACATATATCTAAAAGGGGAAAAAGTGTAAATAAGGATACGGAGGATGAAGTTAAGGAGGTTATGGAAGATTCCGTTTATATAGAGGATGATACTGTTTCCGAGGAGTCGGGAGCGAAATGTGAGCTGGCGAGGGAGACTTTAGGCTCTTATGAACAGCGGGAATTCAAAAAGAAACTCCTTGAAGACAGCTTTGATAAGTTCTGGAGAAATTATCCCAAAAAGGCAGGAAGAAAGCAGGCTTTTGATGCATTTATGAAGCTTTCGCCCGACAGTGAGCTTTTGAGAAAAATGATTGATGTTATGGATTTGCAAAAGAAGTCCGAACAATGGCAGAGGGAGAACGGCAGGTATATTCCAAACCCGTCAAACTGGATAGAGGGAAGGCGATGGGAGGATGAAACAAGAAAAAGCTGCGATGAATCCTTTGATACTGACGACTTTTTTAATGCTTCTGTGGAACATGCAAAAGAAAAATATTCACAAATGTTATAGCAGCTTACTTATTGAAAAGCGGCTTAAAAGAACGGGCCAAAGCTGTGGAAACCAGCGCATTATATTCCATATGCTGACTCCCAAAAGGTCATTTTCTATGGAAAGAGATGCCATCGAATCGGCGCTTTTTGCATCCTGAAACCATACTATATGTTCAGCGCCTTCTTTTTCATATGAGAAATAAGGCGCCATGGCAAAGCTGTCATAAAAGATTTCTGCTCCTTCTTTTCTTGCAAGGCTTACGGCTTCATCGGGAGAAAGAGATGTGGCGCGGGTGGAGCCTTTTATAAAGGGGAGAGTCCAGTCATAGCCATAGGACGGTATTCCGAGAAAAAGCTTGTTTGAGTCAATTTCACCTATAGCATAGTTTACAACTGCACGAACGTTTTCTATAGGTGATACTGCGAGGGGAGGGCCGTACATGTATCCCCATTCATATGTCATGAGAAACAGAACATCTGCGCTGTTTCCGAGCAGGCCGTAATCGTGGGCCTCATAGAGCAGTCCCGGCTGCTCATCGAATGTCTTTGGCGCAAGGTCTGCAAATACCGTATATCCATCTCCGAGGGCAGCCTTCAGATCATCGATAAAATTTGCGTAATTCTCTGCCAGTGAGGGATCAATAAATTCAAAATCCATATCAACTCCGCCAAAGCCGTGTTCAAAGACATATCTTGCAGTGTTTTCTATGACCCTTTGTGAAAGATCTCCGTCTGAAAGTATAGAGTCAACAAGATCGCTTGAAAATACTCCCTCTGCGGTAAGAGAGGTGAGTGACAGGAGGGGGAGGGTGTTATATTCTTTTGCAGTGTTTATAAGTCTGTCATCTCCTTCGGGAGGAATAATTTCTCCTTGAGGGGTTATTCCGTAAGGGAAAACAGAAAGGTACGTCATGTACGGCAAGGTCCTTCTGAGAAGATCATCGTCTATGTATGTATATGCATAGCCGCCCACTGCCTTTTGCGGGAGATCTTCGTAGCCGTAGGAAATCACTATCGTCTGACCGGGGTAAAGGCTGTTTTTTCCTTCAAGGACAGGGTTATATTGCCAAAGCCTCACTGCGCTGACAGAGAAACGCTCTGCTATTGAAAGAACAGTATCTCCCTCTTTTACGGTATAGAGTGTTTCCGGGTATAGCAGAACAAGAGTCTGGCCGACAACCAGAGGAAGGGAAGGATCGAGCCTGTTATCAACTGCAATTCTTGATACGGTTGTATTATTTTCTTCTGCGATCGAAGTAAGAGTATCTCCGCTTTTTACTGTGTATATGATCAAATTATCACCGCCTTTTTTTCAGTATATGCGGCATAAGAGCAGAGGGACGGGAAATAATATGATTATCTCGAAAAAGGAAAGGAATGGTCATCCCTATGGCTTATAATTCAAAAATATATAAGGTCTGCGCAGAGGAGATACTTGATTCAAGAGGAAATCCCACGGTTGAAGCATGCGTCATGCTTGATGACGGCACAAGCGCGGGAGCATCGGTTCCCTCAGGTGCATCTACGGGAAAATACGAGGCATATGAGCTTCGGGATAAGGATCCCTCCCGCTATGGGGGAAAGGGTACTCTTCTTGCTTCTGAAAATGTGAACGGCCCCATAAACGAAGCACTCTCCGGTATGACATTGTGCCAGACTGCAGTTGATTTCAAGCTTATACGTGCAGACGGAAAGATGAACAAATCAAACCTCGGTGCAAATGCCATCCTTGCAACGTCTCTTGCTGCGGCAAAGGCAGGGGCACAGGCACTTCATATCCCACTTTACAAATATATCGGAGGTATCAATGCTGTCCGTCTCCCCATTCCGATGATGAATATTTTAAACGGTGGAGTTCATGCGGCAAATGATCTGGACTGTCAGGAGGTTATGATAGTTCCCGAGGGATTTGATAGCTTTTCCGAGGCTCTTAGATGCGGATGTGAGGTTTATCACACTCTTGGAAAGCTTCTTTTGGCGGACAATAAGAACACCTCGGTTGGGGATGAAGGCGGATATGCTCCCGATGTCGGATGCCTTGAGGAGGCAATAGAGTATATCATCAAAGCTATTGAGAAGGCGGGATACTCAACAAACGAAGTTAAGATTGCCATTGATGCTGCAAGCGGAGAATGGTGGGAGGACGGGATCTATCATATGCCGAAGGCTAACAAGCGATATACGTCGCAGGACCTTGTGGCATATTGGGAGAAAATTTGCACGAGCTATCCTGTTGTTTCCATTGAGGACGGTCTCGGGGATGATGATATTTCAGGCTGGCAGTATATGACTGAAAAGCTTGGAAATAAGGTTGCCCTTGTTGGGGATGATCTGTTTGTAACTGATACAAAGAGATTAAAAATGGGGATTGAAAAGGGGATTGCAAATGCTATTCTTATAAAGCCTAACCAGGTAGGAACACTTTCGGAAACTCTTGAGGTCATGCGTCTTGCCCATGAAAACGGATACAGGACTATTGTATCTCATCGCTCCGGAGATACGGAGGACACATCTATTGCAGATATTGCAGTGGGAATGAATGCGGGATATATAAAGTGCGGAGCTCCTGCGCGAAGTGAGCGCGTTGCAAAATATAACCGACTTATCCGTATTGAGGCAAAGCTTTCCTGCGCCGCGGTATACGGTAAAAACTGTTATTGATACCGTTAAATAGAGAAAACCGCTGCGCACAGTTATGTGCACAGCGGTTTTGTTATTTTTTATATTTGTCGTGAAGCTCTATTCGCTTTTGTGAATAGGAGTATGCGCTCTTATAGTCATCGCTCAGACGGCATGCTTTTTCAAGATCGCAAAGTGCAAAGTATTGTGTAAAGCTGTCCTGCGCTTCTGTGACAACCTTTTCAAGCTGTTCTTTAGCGAGGCTGTAGTTGCCTTTTGCAATCTGTTTTTTTGCTTCAAGATGGCCTCTGTATATACTGTCGGCACTGATAGCGCTTGTGAGACTTGAGCTGTCACCTTCCTCTTTTGAGAGAGAGAGGGAAGTTATATAAAGATATCTGTCCTTTGAGAAGAACGAGGGAGCCATACGCGGAAGTGACGAAGGCAAGGGAAGCTCTCCCTCTGAAAGAGAGTTTATGAGTATATGGAGATACTTTATTTGGGACTGCATTTCGCTGTACATATACACAGTCTGATGCAGGGCTGTCATTGCTTTGTCCAGGTGAATACGTGAGTCATCAAGCTGTCCTTTATCAAAATCCTGTATTGCAGACATTATTTCCGCATTAACCGTGATAAATGAAACCTCGTCATCGTCTGAGGGGAGCTCTGAGCATATATCTATGCATTTTTTGAATTGACCTGTTCCGAGAAATCTTCTTGCATCCTTGATCCGCACGGTTTTCGTGTATTCAGCTTCTTCCTTTGCATCGCGGCAGAGAAAGAATGCGGGGGGCGTTTTCAGCTTGTGAGCGATAAAGAGCAGTGTATCAAGGGAAGGATATGCATCTCCCGTTTCAATGCGGCTCAGCATATTGCGTGTCATATATTCGCTGCATAGCTGAGACTGGGTCATACCCATGCTTTTTCTTTTTTCTTTAATTCGCTTACCGAGCTCCTGCCTGATATTTATATCCTTGATCATTTAACGTTGATAATTACAGGCTTATGTGATTTTGCCTTTTCGCTCGGGGCGGGGGAAGCTATTTTGCTTACTTCGCTTACTCTTTTGTTTATCTTTTCAATACAGTCATCAACAGCGCGCTTTATATAGATATTAATATCTCCTGCTGCTTCATCAACAGATCTGGAAAGAGTTTTGAGCATAAGATCCTTTTTGGTTGTAGCATCGCCAACTATTTTCTGAGCTTCATCATTTGCGCGGTTGAGAATTTCCTCTGCAGTATCGCTTGCAATAAAGAGGATCTCACCTGCTTTTGTGCAAATGCTGTCATAATACTCGGATTTTTCGCTGGTTGCGGCAGCGGCTGCTGCAGACTCAAGGTCTGAGATCTTATCCTTGAGGGTTTCTATCTCCGTATCCTTTTCCTTTGCAGCTTCATTAAGACTGCCGTTCAGAGCATTTGCATCCTCGAGACTTTTTTTGAGCTGGGCTATAATACTGTCTTTTTCAGCGATCTCAGCTTTAGCTTTTTCAAGCATTTCCTGGGTCTCTGCGAGTTTTGTCTCTGCAGCATTTCTATCCTGGCGTTCATCACGGATCTGGCGGCTGAGCTCTTCTCTTTGAGAATCGTAGTCTCTCATGAGATCCCTTTGAAAGTCATTATTTTCTCTTATATACTTGTTTACGTCTTCTCTGTTGTATCCGTTTACGGATTTTCTGAAGACGGGAGAGAGCTTTTCTGCCATAATATGCCTGTTCCTTTCAAGCTGATATTTATGAATGTACTGTCAAATTGTAAATTATTTTTACTTTTAACACTTTAACATAATTCAAGAAAAAAATCAAGAGAAATGTAGGAGTTTGGCGAATTTGAAAAAGCGATAAGGATGTGCGGAGAAGAATGAATAATCCTGATGGTCTGTAAACTTCAAATTTGGGTTTATCGGGGAGTTTGCACTTACTCTGTTGCAGACGCGCAATACTAAAGCCTCCACTTCTCGGGCGCCAAAGGTGACCGTGAAGGGGAGGTGGCATCGGTGCAGGATAAATGTTGATTTTGAAATTACTTTGGCACCGATGACGGAAGGGTTGCCACATCAGCACAGGAACTGTCTATATTCTTAGTTTTGCTTGATTTTGTTGGTTAAACGGGCAATTCAGATGTTTTTTCTGAATAATATTCAGTTTAAATCCAAAGATAGTTCTTGTTCTGATACAGCAACCCTTCCACCGCCCCGACATAGACATCAATAATCGCTCATTTATCTTCGCGGCGGTCCCCCTCCCCTTCACAGACCCTTCAGGTCTGAGAAGAGGAGGCTCAGAGTATGAATTTCGCCCATCAAATTTTAGCTTACATCTCCCCAACAAACCATAATTTAACAAATACCATTGAATTTGGCTATTTGAAATTTAAAACAAGCGAGAAAAAAGAAGAAATCCGCCCTTTGGCGGATTTCTTCTTTAACATTTCCCGAAGGGAAATATCACTGAAAGGGCTGTTAGAGCCATTTTTCTCAGATTCCTGTCTTTTCCTTCATGGAAGCAAGGGCATCTGCGATATTCTTTTCAGCCTCTTCGCAGCTCTTGCCGTTTGCCATGAAATACATCTTGAGCTTAGGCTCTGTACCGGAGGGACGAACTACTGTGATGCATCCGTCGCAGGTGTAGTAGAGGATATCGGAGGAGGGAAGACCTGTTTCTGTTTCTTCGCCTGTCTCGCAGTTTGTGATCTTTCCTGTCTTATAATCGCGGATAGAAAGAACCTTCTTGCCTGCGATCTCTGTGGGTGCGCACTCGCGGAGTCCCTTTGTAACAGCAGCCATTCTCTCTGCTCCGTCGGGAGTATCAAAGCTGAAGTTTGCTGTCTTTTCAAGATAGTAGCCGTACTTCTCGAAGAGCTCTTCGCGTGCATCGCAGAGAGTCATGCCTCTTTCCTTGTAGTATGCTGCCATTTCGCAGATAAGGAGTGCTGCAACTACTGCGTCCTTATCGCGTGCATATGTACCCTTGAGGTAGCCGTAGCTTTCTTCGAATCCGAGGAGGAATGTGCCGTGGCCCTCAGCGAGGTGGTTCTTGATAACCTCACCGATGAACTTAAAGCCGGTCAATACGTCATACATTTTAACGCCGTTTTCTGTACAGATCTTTTCAGCAAGGGCTGTGGAAACGATGGACTTAACTGCATAAGGCTCATCGGGCATTGTGTTTGTATTCTTATAAGCTGTGATGATATAGTCGAGAAGAAGTGCGCCCATCTGGTTACCGGAGATGCACTTGAACTCACCTGTCTTATCCTTTGCCATAACGCCAACACGGTCAGCATCGGGGTCTGTTGCAACGATAAGCTCGCTTCCGATCTCGTCTGCGATAACGCGGCCAAGGTCGAATGCCTCGGGGAATTCGGGGTTGGGGAAGCGGAGTGTGGGGAAGTCACCGTTGGGCTCTTCCTGCTCCTTAACGATGGAGAGAGTCTTAACGCCTGCAGCCTTAAGAACCTCGGGAACCATTGTGATACCTGCGCCGTGAAGGGGAGTGTAAACGATGGAGAAGTTATCTGCAACTGCGGGAATAGCCTCGGGGTTTACGCGCTGAGCGAGAACCTCCTCGATATATCTCTTGTCTATATTTTCTCCGATTGTTTCGATAAGCTCGGGCTTTGCTGCCTCGGGTGCGGGAACGCCGTCGAAAATATCGATAGCAGCGATAGCATCACAAATAACATCAGCCTGCTCGGGGCCGATCTGTGCGCCGTCTTCCCAGTATACCTTATAACCGTTGTATTCGGTGGGGTTATGGGATGCTGTTACGTTGATACCTGCGATGCAGTTAAGCTCACGCAGAGCAAAGGAGAGGCAGGGTGTGGGTCTGAGCTCGGGATAGATATAGCACTTAATGCCGTTTGCGCTCAGTACCTCAGCACATCTCTTTGAGAATACATCGGAATTGTTTCTTGAGTCATATGCGATGGCAACGCCGCGTGCCATAGCCTCCTCGCCTGTCTTTTTGATAAGCTCTGCGAGGCCCTGTGTTGCGTGTGCAACGGTGTAGGTGTTCATAAGAGCGGTGCCTGCGCCCATCTTGGAGCGGAGACCTGCTGTGCCGAACTTCATGTAGCCGTTCATTGCAACAGCTGCCTGCTCGTCAGTGTACGCGCGAAGCTGTTCCTTTGAAGCCTCGTCAACTGCGGGAGAGGAGATCCATCTTTCAAGTTCTGTTCTGAAATTGCTCATATCTTTCATCCTTTCGGTATTAATTTATTATGTCAGTATATTCCCAGTACCGTATGTCCGGGGAGGGCGGCTTCGAGAAAGAAAATAAGAGATGAAGGATCGCAGCCGCAAAGATCTATCTCTATTCTGTGCTCAAACCTGTCCATGTTATATGCAAGAGGGGAGGATGTAATGCTCTGCGGCTTACATCCTTCGGCGCTGAATGAGCTGATAAGTCTGTAAAGTGTCGTCTCGTCTTTATCTGTAAAGGAAAAAACAAGAACCTCGGGCTTTTTCGGGATCTCTGTTTCCGATGAAATCAGTGCAAACTGTACTTCCTCATCACTGTCTGATCTCTGAACTCGAACCATCTTGCATATTTTAAGGTCATATGTCTTGATCAGCTTTGTGAATGAGGGGTAATATCCGTCTCCCGATGAGCTTACAGGGAGTATGCAGTAGTCTGCCCGCTCCTCGCAAACCTCCTCGCAGGCGGAGCGGAAATCCTGAACCTCTTTTATATGGACTGTTGTTATATCAGAAGTCAGGCATTTCACAGCGGAAAGGGTCAATGGATTTCTCAGATAGGCAACTGTTGCATGTTCCTTTTTATCTGCGATTTCCAAAGAATCGCAAAGAAGCTCAGAAAGGGAGAGCATCTCGCAGCAAAGGGGATTTTTCCGGAAAGCACTTGAGAAAAATTCAGATACCTCCGCGGGGGATTTTCCCCGAAGAGCTTTTGCAGATTCTTCTATCTGTGCTTTTGTTATAATGCGGGAAAACCTTTCGATCTGTGCTGCCGTCTGCAGGTTTGCGCTTACGGTTTTTGCTTCTTCTCTCATATCATTGAGAGAATATCATAGCTGTCGGAAAGAAAATCCTTAAGGCCGTCTGCTGTCATTCTGCCCTGGGAAAGCATGCAAAGGCTGTAAATCTGCTTTGCAACCATAGCCGCTTTCTTGCTATCCATAGTTTCAATGGATCTGATGACAGCCGATGCGCAGTTGAGAATAAGAGTCTGCGCTGTGGGGAAGGCGGGTGCGTCCTTGCCCATTGATGAATAAAGGCGCATCATATCCTCCATTCTGCGGGAGTCCTCGGAAACGTTGAGAACTGCGGGGAGGCTTTCGTCCTTCAGTGATTCAAACTTGATCTCGGTGTTTTCGGGAACGATGGACTTGAAAATATCAAGAACAGCTGTGATCTCCTCTGCGTTATCGCCCTTCATGGAGTCTGCAAGCTCGGAGTCTACACGGAGGAATCTGATGTCCTTCTTTTCATTCTCAATAAGCTGGCAGAACTGGGTGTCGATAACGTGGGGCAGGAGGAGAACATCGATGCCGTCCTTTTCAAACATTGAGATATATCCTGCCTGTCCGATCTTGTTCTGAGCGTAATAAACCCGTCCCTCATGCTTTTCCTTTGCCTTTTCGAGATATTCTTCAAGGGTCACATAAGAGCCGTTGCAGGATTCGTAAAGGATTGCCTTTTCAACCTTGTTATAGAACTTCTGGTCGCGGAGGCATCCGTACTCAACAAAGGTCTTGATATCGTTCCACTGCTTTTCATAGCTTTCACGGTCGAGATTGAACATAGATGAAAGCTTGTCTGCAACCTTTTTGGTTATATGGTTTGAGATCTTTGTAACGTATCCGTTGTTCTGGAGATAGCTTCTTGATACGTTGAGGGGAAGCTCGGGGCAATCAAGAACGCCCTTGAGCATAAGGAGGTACTCGGGAATTACTTCTTTAATGTTATCTGCAACGAATACCTGATTGTAGTAAAGCTTTACCTGACCCTCGAGGCTCTCGAACTCGGTATTGATCTTGGGGAAATACAGTATACCGCGGAAGTTGAGGGGGTAATCCGCCTTGATATGGATCCAGAAAAGGGGATCCTTGTAGTCATTGAATACCTTGTGATAGAAGTTCTTATAGTCTTCATCTGTGCATTCGGAGGGATTTTTCAGCCAGAGGGGAGTTGTATCGTTAATGGGGGCGGGAACGTAGTCGTCGCCTTTGTTCTCGCCGTCATCAAAATAGATGTCACAGGGCATGAACGCGCAGTATTTATCAAGGATGGCCTTGAGCTTTGCAGACTCAAGATATTCCTCGCCCTCTGCGGACAGATGCATAACGATGCTTGTTCCGCGCAGGGGTGCATCCTCGCATTCATCGGAAATTGTATATGATCCCGCTTCATCGCAGGTCCATTTTACAGAAGGTTCGCCCAGGTATGAGCTGGTGAGAACATCTACTGTATCTGCAACCATGAATGCTGAGTAGAAGCCGAGACCGAAATGGCCGATTATGCCGTTTTTGCCTTCGTCTTCACCTTCGTATTTTTCTATAAAATCAAGGGCTCCGGACAGCGCGATCTGGCAAATATATTTTTCAACCTCGGCACGGGTCATACCGATGCCGTTGTCGGTAACTGTCAGAGTTTTTTCATCCTTATCGAGGACAACGTCGATCCTGAAGCCTTCGTCGGGAATATCTCTTGCAACTTCTTCGCCGAGGGATATTAATCTTCTGAGCTTAGTAACCGCGTCGGATGCATTGGATACTATCTCGCGCAGGAAAATCTCTTTTTCCGAATAGAGCCATTTTTTGATAACCGGAAAGATGTGCTCTATCTCAACACCTATTCCGCCTTTGATTTCTGCCATTGGAACTTTGCCTTTCTATGGATAATTATACACATTAATTTTATTACTTTTACCTTATTTTGTCAAGAGAAACAATAAAAAGAGGTTGAAATTGACCAAACAATCTGGATGTGGTTAACTTATGTTTTAAACCAAAGAAAGTAGGAACGAGAAAAACTCGTTCCTACAATTGATTGTATAAACTTCCTTGTAGATAAGTTTTATCTTCTCCGCTTTTTTCTGCGGGTTTTGTGGTTTGATGATATGAGGGTATGGAGGAGTCCGCCTGCTATGAATGCGAGAAATCCGACTGTATATGAAACTACAGTGGCGATCGGGGAATTTGTGGCGCCGTCTTTTATAATCATCGAGCAAAGGAGGACTACCATAGTCATGAGCGAGGCTGAAATTATGGGAGAAGCCATCTTTTCTCCTTTTTCTTTTGCCATATATCCGCCTATGACAGAGGTAATATAAAGTATTGCCTTTCCCAGGGGGGATATTATGGATGCGGGATCTTTCGTGAAGTTGAGGATAAGCGCTGAAAGAAATATAAGTATGATCGAGCCGATCGTTGCAATTCCCGTGCCAAGCAGGGAAGAAAGAATGAGCCTTTTTGCTCCGCTGTTGTTTTCAGACATAAAAAACCTCCGAAGTAGCTTTGTTAAAAGATACTCCGAAGGTCTTTTATTTATGCATTACTGCTTTTCGCTTGCTTTAACGTCTACCTTGCTGATAGCGCTCTTGAGAATGCGGATCTTGCACTTATCTCTTGTTGTTTCGATAACGCAGGTCTCGTCCTTGATAGAAACAACCTCGCCGATGATACCGCCGATAGTTGTGATCTCATCGCCAACGGAGAGATTATCCTTCATTTCCTTAGCTTCCTTTTCCTGCTTCTTCTGGGGTCTGTACATGAAGAAGTAGAAAATAGCAATCATTGCAACTACGAGAAAGATTGTAGAGCCGTACTTTGTCATAAAGCCCATGAAGCCGCCGAGCTCTGCAGAAGCAAGAACATTTGTCATATTCATAGTGGTCTCCTCCTGAATTAAAATACCAGAATATTATATAATAAACCTTTTTGTTTTTCAAGGGGTAAAATGAAATTTAACAATGTATGAAATAATAGCGAGGTAAATTCGGGTTTATCGGGATGTTTGAAATTGTTTTAAGGCGTAGGGGCGTATTCCATATCCGACCGATATCTGAAAGAGAACCAAAACGAAATTTGATGCACAAACAAGCGCGAAAGATGATCCAATATTTGTCCGCCCCTTGCGAGGGGCGGGGGACCGTCCGTGAGGATGGTGGTGGGGTAGTAGGTTGTAGCTTCAGTCAATTCTCCTTCCTCAAGTTTTTCCTTAAGCTCCATTTATACCGTTAATTACTATGCTGACGTAGCATCTGTTGAGGCCGTTTGTTACTACCCTTCCACCGCAAGCAAGGACCCCCAAAGCTCGCAAGCTCCCTTTCGGGGAAC
>JAZTXZ010000124.1:0-22491 GCA_045636685.1 Candidatus Avispirillum sp.
ATCAACAAAAGAATTTCAGTTACTCCCATCTCCATGCTCTGCGCTGTCAGCGGAGGTAACCCCGTCAAGTACGCAAAGACTCTTGACCGCGCAGCACACGACCTTGGCGTAAACTTCATCGGCGGCTTCTCCGCCCTCGTACATAAGGGCTTTTCCGCAGGAGATCTCGCTCTTATCGAGTCTATTCCCGAAGCGCTCGCATCAACTGAGCGCGTTTGCTCCTCCGTTAACATCGGCTCTACAAAGTCCGGTATCAATATGGATGCTGTAGCTCTCATGGGTAAGGTTGTCAAAAAGGCAGCCGAGCTTACTGCAGACCGCAACTGTATCGGCGCCGCAAAGCTTGTAGTATTCTGCAATGCCCCCGAGGATAACCCCTTCATGGCAGGCGCATTCCACGGCACAGGTGAGGCTGACTGCGTTATCAACGTAGGTGTTTCCGGCCCCGGTGTAGTAAGAGCTGCTCTTCAGAAGCATCCCGATGCAGACCTCAACGAGATTGCAGACGTTATTAAAAAGACTGCATTCAAGATTACCCGTATGGGTCAGCTCGTTGGTACTGAGGCATCAAAGCGCCTCGGTGTTCCCTTCGGTATCGTTGACCTCTCTCTCGCTCCCACTCCCGCTGTCGGCGACTCCGTTGCCCACATTCTTGAGGAGATCGGTCTTGAAAGATGCGGTATCCACGGCACAACAGCTTGCCTTGCAATGCTTAACGATGCAGTTAAGAAGGGCGGCGTTATGGCTTCCTCAAACGTTGGCGGCCTTTCCGGCGCATTCATCCCCGTTTCCGCGGATGCAGGTATGATCCGTGCAGCACGCGAGGGCGTTCTCTGCCTTGAAAAGCTTGAGGCTATGACCGCTGTTTGCTCCGTTGGTCTTGACATGATCGTTATTCCCGGTGATACACCTGCAGACGTTATTTCCGCAATCATCGCAGATGAGGCGGCGATCGGTATGATCAACTCAAAGACAACAGCAGTTCGTGCTATTCCCGCAATCGGCAAGGCAATCGGCGAGGAGCTTGAGTTCGGCGGACTTCTCGGTTCAGGCCCCGTTATGAAGATCAATACTCAACAGTCTCCCTCTAAGTTTATCTCAAGAGGCGGACGTATTCCCGCACCTATCCAGGCACTTAAGAACTAAAGAAAGCCCTTCGGAGCTTTCTTCAGAGTTATCCGTATATCAGACAGCCCGGCAAATGTATTGGCAGAAAAAAAGCAGATTGCTTACGCAATCTGCTTTTTTATTTTAACCCGCCTGTGTAAACGGGCTATCCTCATAGTTTGTGAAGTCAAGCTGTTCGGGATCTCCATTTGCATCTGTGAAGGTATTTGGTCTCATATCATATTTCTTGATAAGCTCACACATCTCATCATAATTTGCCTTATATCTTTCAACATTTGCTCCTTCAAGATACCAGCTTTCGTGAACTGCGGAAAGCCCCGTGAAGTCACATGTTACAAGAAGCATTTCAAGATGCTCTGTTTCTTCGGCATTATCGGTCATTTCAAGAGCCTTGAGAACAAGCTCCCTCATATAAACATAATTATCCTCCAAGTAATCCATATTATACATCGCCATGGGATAATTGAAGTTATTGAGATAGCATTCTTCCTTGGTTCCGGCTTCATTCTGCATCACAAGATACTCATAAATATATTCATATCCCGCACCGTAGTATATGTACAGATAATCTTTCAGTATCTGCATATATTCATCGTATGTAATATCCGGATCATAGATATATTCACTTGCAAGATGAGACTTCAATGACTCAAATCCGTATCCCAAGCCTCCGCACTCGAAATAAACTCCGTCCACCTTACACTCATTTATAATGAAGTCAAAGTCATAGTAGAGCTTTAATACATTGGGACATGGTGCCATGTAATTGAGAAAGCTTGTAGGATAGTACCAGAACCAGATCTCTGCTCCCGCCTCGTGGCAGAAGCCTGCCCAGGCCTTAAGAGACTCAACAACAGCATCGTTATGAAGCTTATGGATAAGGGGCTTATTGCCTGTGCATTCGCCGGAATTGATCGGATGGTTATTACAGCCCTGACCGCAGAAAAAGATTATTACATTATCCTCGGGACGTACCGTCTGTGGAATACTGTGGTCGTATATAATGGACATAAGCTTTAATGTGGGATACTCGGGATAAAGCACCTTTACATCTCTTGCAGCGCGGTTAGTGAGGTCGATATAAAGCCCTGAATAGCCCTCCGTTCTCTGCTTTTTCGTACAGTTACGGCAAGCACAATATCCCTTCTGGTTATCACAGATAGAAAAGGACATGGCAGATATATTTGCAGTAAATTTCTGTCCTCTCTTCTCTATCATGGTAATAGTTCTGTCAAGGCCGAGCATAAGCTTTTCATAATCGGCATTATTTGTTGCGCAGGGCTGCCACGGCGGTGTTGTTCCGTAGTCACTCTCCTGCTTCTGCTCGCCCGATTGCCAACACTCATACAGATGATCGTCATCTGTATATATTCCCGTTGCCATTCTCCAATAATAACTGTATGAATGTGCATTTATAAAACGGGGACCGGTGAGCGTGCCGGTTCTTGTATCGTCCTCCGCCCTGTAAAGCTGGCTTCCGTTAAGCTTCTGGGGATAGAAATGATGTTCACATCCATCTCCGTCAAAGTATGAGCCCGATACCATTCTGAAATTCAGCTTCGGAACGAAGGTCTCGCCCTCTCCCTCGCATATTTCTATAATTCTCGTCTCCCATATAAAGGTATAATAATCCGAATAGAAAACAAATCCTACCCTTTTGAGAAGATCGTATGTGCAGTACATATTACCGCGAGCCGTACCGTAAATATTAAGATCTCCGTCGGTTACATCATACTTATACCCTTCGTATCCAAGCTCCCTTCCGAGCTCTGAATTAAGGGCTACCATGTTATAAACGATGGCATGAGGTTTCGTTCTGTTCTCACTTCCGTAGCAGATATCAAGCTCAAATCCCGTTGCTATCTCGATATATTCCTGCATTTTTTCAGCAGCATAATGCGCGTTATCCTGCTTTGTGCATCCTGCGGGAACAACTATACAGAAATCAGAAATATCATATCCTGCAATAAGAAGCTTATATACATTATGTTCGCTCTCAAACGAAGATGCACTCATGCCTCCAGCAAGACAAGCCTTCATATAAAAGGAGTCCATAGCGGATATTTTGCCGTCCGCATCAAAGTCCGCAGCTTCAGCATCACAGATATAGCCCTGAGCACCTGTCATGGTCGCTTTTAAAGACACGGAGTCCATGGCATTTACGCTTCCGCTTCTGTCAACATCTCCGATACTATAGCTTTCATCCATTTTTATTTCACGGGCAAAAGTGCCGACAATCATTGTTCCTGCAGCAATTGCAAGCGCCAACGCAACAGACAATAGTTTTTTCATTTTTCAATCGATCCTTCCTTATGTATTCGCATTATAATTTTACCATATAGATTCATTTCATGTCAATATTTCCGCATTTCATTTTATTGAAATTGCAAAAAACTATTGACAAATAATGATGCTTAGTCGTATAATATCCCCATACAAACCGATGACCGAGAATAGTAGCGCAACGTTGAAGTTCAAAGAGAGCCGCGGGCGGTGGGAAGCGGCAGCAGAAACTTGCGTGAATGGACTCGCGAGGGCGGCCCGAACAAAGTAGGCGCCGACGGTGCTTTCCCGTTACAGAAAGGTCGCATTATCTGTGCGTTTTCCAAAGGTGGCTTATTTTACTTTCGTTCCTTCGGAGCGGAAGTTTTTTGTTTTTTAAGAGGTATTTATGTATTATTCCGGCATCCGATGGCGTTTCTGACCGACGCTTAACCAAACCAAATCTACAACCAACTTACATATACAGGAGAATATACAATGAAAGATTACAGAGATTTTGTTAACTATACAAAGGCATTCCCCACAGAGGACGGATACTTCGGCGAATTCGGCGGTGCGTTCCTTCCCCCCGAGCTTGAGCCCGCATTCCGTGAAGCAGACGATGCTTACGAGGCTATCTGCCATTCCGCACAGTTTATCAACGAGCTCAGAAGAATCCGCAAGGAATTCCAGGGCCGACCCACTCCCGTTTACCACTGCCAGCGCCTTTCCGAGATCTTCACAAACTGCCAGATTTACCTCAAGCGCGAGGACCTCAACCACACAGGCGCTCACAAGCTTAACCACTGCATGGGCGAAGGTCTTCTTGCAAAATACATGGGTAAGAAAAAGCTTATCGCAGAGACAGGTGCAGGGCAGCACGGTGTTGCGATCGCTACTGCAGCAGCTTACTTCGGCATGGAATGTGACGTTTATATGGGCGAGGTTGATATCGCAAAGCAGCATCCCAACGTTATCAGAATGAAGATGCTTGGTGCTAACGTTATCCCCGTAACTCACGGTCTCAAGACTCTCAAGGAAGCGGTTGACGCAGCGTTTGATGCATACCTCAAGGAATATAAGGATGCTATCTACTGCATCGGATCAGCTCTCGGCCCTCATCCCTTCCCCAAGATGGTTCGCGATTTCCAGTCTGTTATCGGCTATGAAATGCGCGATCAGTTTATGGAAATGACAGGTATCATGCCCGATGCGGTATGCGCATCCGTCGGCGGCGGATCCAACTCCATCGGCACATTCGTTCCCTTCCTTGGCGATCCCGTTGATATCATCGGCGTTGAGCCTCTGGGACGCGGACACGCTGTGGGCGACCATGCGGCAACAATGGCATACGGCACAAAGGGCCGTCTCCACGGTTTTGAAAGTTACCTCCTTCAGGACGAAAACGGCGAGCCTCTTCCCGTATATTCCATCGCCTCCGGCCTTGACTATCCCGGCGTCGGCCCCGAGCACGCATATCTCAGAGACTGCGGACGCGTTCGCTATGAGACTGTAAGCGATGAGGAAGCTATGGAAGCATTCTTCCTCCTTTCCAGAAAGGAAGGTATCATCCCCGCAATCGAAAGCTCTCACGCCGTTGCATACGCCATCAGATACGCAAAGGAGCATAAGTCCGGCTCCATCCTCGTTACCCTCTCGGGTCGCGGCGACAAGGATATCGACTACGTTTACGAAAACTACGGCTGCGGCGAGAAGTTTAATATTAAATAATTGCATAAAAAAAGTGATGCGGTTTCGCATCACTTTTTTTATTAACTGTTAGTTTGCTCCTGAAAGGATGATTTTCAGTGCATATGCATCTTTCGCGTTTACCGTTCTGTCATCGTTGATATCCGCATTAATCATATCAATATCGCGGTATGCTCCGACATTATACTGCTTCATAATATTTGAATCGATAGCATTAACATATCCGTCTCCGTTAAGCTCGCCGTAGATCACGTCTATAGTGCAAAACAGCTCTGCGTTATTAAACACCTCATTAAGGGCACCTATGGATATCTTTGACCAATCTGCCATTGATGAACCGTAATATATTGCTCCCAGCTTATTGCACCTGTTAAAAGCATACTCTCCGATGGATGTGACCGTCATGGGCACGGAGATGCTTTCAAGGGAGCTGCAGCCGTAAAATGAATATGCTTCTATCATCGTCATTCCATAGGGGAATACAACTGATTCGATGCCTGTGCATTCTCTGAATGCATATTTTCCTATCTCATTTACATGAGAAGGAAGCTTAATACTCTTGAGAGAAGTGCACTTATCAAAGGCATTGTTCTTAATTGCTGTCAGCCCCGAAGGAAGAGCTATCTCTGAAAGTGATGTACATTCCGCGAACGCAGTAGCACCTATGGTTTTTACACTTTTGGGTATTTCTATTTTCTTGAGGGATGAGCAACCATAGAAGGTCATAAGCTCAACAGTCGTCATTGTTATGCTGCTCGGGAAGGTTACGCCCTCAAGGCCTGGGCTATAGAAGAACGCTCCTCCTGCTACTGTTTTTGTTCCCTCTCGAACATCATATATTCCGCTTACGGAGGACTTTACAGAGATAAGATGATTTCCTATATACAGGGACTCGCCATCCCAGTTTTCAGCATCGGAGAAGTACGCTGTATTGCTGAACACGTCCTTTCCTATTGACGTGATACTATCGGGAAGTACAATATCGGAAAGAGCGCTGCATCGCTCAAATGCGCCGTATTCAATGATTTTTACACCGTTTGCGATCTCAACTGATTTAAGGGACATGCAACCGCTAAACGCTGATTCGCCTATGGTTTCTACACCCTTCGGGATATACAGACTCTCAATTTTTGCACCTTCAAATGCTCTTGCACCTATAGCTTCCACCCCTTCTGGAATGACAAGATCTCCGAAATTAACGGACCTGCATCCGCTGAAAGCATCATTGCCGATATATTCAAGGCTCTCGGGAAGCTCTATAGTTTCAAGGCTTTGGCAATAGAAAAACGCGTTATTTTCAATACGTGTAAGGCTATCGGGAAGATTGATGGATTTCAGAGATCTGCACTGCGAAAATGCAGAGCTTCCGATTCCCTTTATGCCTTCGGGAAGTATTACCTCCTTAAGAGATGAGCAATTGCTGAATACCTCCGAAAGGATATATTCTGTTCCCTCTTTGACTTCAAAGGTGCCTGAGACTGAGCTATCAACCTTGACAAGCTTATTTCCCATATAGAGAGCATTTCCGTCCCAATTTGATTTATCTGCAAGGTAAGCAGAATTTGCAAATGCACTTGCAGAAATATCTGCCATACAACCTTCTGCAACTACTATATCGGAAAGCGCATAACAGCTTCCGAACGCCTCAGCTCCTACAGACTCAACGGTCTCAGATATCTCAACCTTTTTCAAAGAGCTGCATCCAAGGAAGGCTACCCCTTCTATTACCTTAACACCTGAGGGAATAATGATCTCCTCAATACCTGTGCAAGAATAAAACGCAGTTTCTTTAATCCTTCTGAGGGATGAGGGGAAGGTCAGCTCCTTGATACCCGAGCAACCAAAGAATGTTTCGGTCTCTATAACAGAAACTCCCTCGGGGATAGCTATTCTGCTGATTTTAGAGCAGCCTGAGAATGCATACGCACCGATAGCATTAAGAGTTGAAGGAAGATCGATACCATTCATCGAACCGCAACTGAGGAAGGCTCTTGCCTCAATAGCCTCGAGCCCCTCGGAAAGAACTACGGTGTTAAGTTTTGAGCATCCTTCAAACGCGCTTTCACCGATCACCTTAACGCCGCTCGGTACGGTGATATCGCTTTTCCACATATAACAGTAAAGAAACGCTTTATTACCTATGTATTCAAGGCTTGCGGGTAATGTGAGGCTTCCGAGCGAATAGCAGTTTTCAAAAGCGCTCTCTCCGATAGACACGAGCCCCTCGGGAAGGATCACCTCAGAAATTCTCTGGCAATTATAGAAACATTTTCCGCCGATTATCCTTGTTCCTTCTCTGACTTTTACAGTTCCGCCTATGTTGGCTTCAGCGCCGAGTAGATTTTTGCCCACGTACAGAACGCCGTCAGTCCAGTTATTATAGTCGCTCCAGTATTTCGTACTGTAAAAAGCCTCGATTCCGACCACCTGAACGCTATCGGGAATTTGTATGCTTTCATATGATGAGCATCCGAAAAATGCCCTCTCGCCTATCTCCTTAAGAGTATCAGGCATTGATACAAACCTAAGCGCTGTACAGTATGCAAAAGCATTTTCTCCGATATACTCTATTCCCTTCGGAATGCTGACACTTTTTATCTTTTCATTAAAATAAAAAGCATAGTCTGAGATACCGCGAACCCGGTAACCGTCGATCTTTTCCGGGATCACGATGCTTGTTTCTGTTCCCGTGTAGCCTGTAATGTATGCATCCAGAGTCTTTCTATCTACGGTATAGAAAAAGCCGCCATCCTGAAATGCAAAAACGGGGATCGCAGAAAAGGCAAGCAAAACTGCCAGAATGCATGCAAAAGTACGCTTTAACATAAGTATTTCTCCTCTCTTGATTTAACGACCTGACAAGCTAAATATGCTTTACAATATTATGATAACATATAAGACAAATGTTTTCAACAGCATTTACAACATTCGTCAACCAGCTTTGATTTATTTACATTTTGTACATTTCTTGGCTTTTCAGAATACACTTTTTCATGATATTTCTCCTTTCATATTCACTACCATTTACGATAGTCAAATCTTCACTTTGATTATAACAATTTATGTTAATCACGACGAAAGTCGTGCTATATTCGCTAAAAATCGTGATGTTTGGATTCTTTGATTCCTTGAACTGAGAAAAGTAATATGATATAATATTTACAGACTAGTGAAAGGAGGATGTATTATGATAAATATTCTTATCTGTGATGATGACAAGTCTTTTATAAAAAAGACCTCGGAGCTCGTTTTTTCACTTATGAGCTCATCTCCGTATATGGATCTTGAGTATAAGATACGTTCAACGTCTGATTCTCTTTCCCTCAAGAATACAGTTTCTGATTCTCCTCCCGACATTCTAATTCTTGACATACATATGCCCGAGGCTGACGGCTTTGAGATAGCTGAAGTGTTTTTTGAAAACCGAGCCAAAACAAAGATAATCTTCCTTTCAAGCTATGAGGAGCTCGTATTCTACTCTCTGCGCTTCTCTCCCTTCCGCTTTGTCAGAAAGGATGCTATGGAAAAAGAACTTCCCGAAGCTCTTTACAGTGCTATCAGGCTCATACAAAACGACAGCACGAGCCTTGTCATACGCCACTATACTGATATTCAGTACGTTCCTCTGAGCAGCATCAAATACATAGAAAAGATAAAAGGTAAGAATTCGGTTTCTGTTGTTTGCCACTCTGAGTCACTTTCTCACAGAGAGACTATACAAGTCCTTGAACGCCAGCTTTCCCCTTTGGGATTTGTTCGCATAAACTCAGGAACTCTCGCCAACCTGAAATATGTAAAACGCATTTCGGGAGCTGAGCTTTACATAGGCAACGAGGTACTGAAGGTCTCTGAATCCAATATAGAAAAAGTCAAGCACGCACTGGCTCAATATATGAGAACATACGGCTTGACTTGACGGAGTATTTATGAATCTATTCGTTGAATTATCTGCAAATCTATATGATGCTTTTTGCGGTGTTTTGTTCGTTGCTCTATTCTGCGGCATCAGAAATGCCCGCAAATGGGTTCTTCTGCCTGCAATAGCTCTTGTTTTCGCAGTTTCCACCTTCTTCACCTTTCACAGCGCTTTCAGTGCCCTTCATTCTCTTATAATTACCGCAATCCTTTACTGTGTCAGCTTTTTTATTTCGAACGGAAAAACTGTCAATAAAATTCTTGCTCCCATAATATTTGAGTTGCTTCTTTTGATCATCAATACAGTATTTCTTACTGCATTTTGCTTTGTTTTCAGCTTCAATCTGGAGGCGCTTCTTACACAAAGCTCGTCCTCAAGGCATTTCCTTATAGTTTTCTGCAAGATCATACTCACTATAATTCTTTTGCTTATTCTTAAATTTACCAAGTTCAATTCAAGCATAAACCCTGCAAGCCTTATTCTTTACCTCGCCTCTCCATTGCTTTCGGCTTTTATCCTCTACGTTTTTATGAAGATAAGCCTTGCATATAATCTCAATGCATACGCTCCCCTCATTATAGGTGGCACCGTCGGACTTGCTCTTATCAACCTTGCCGCAATATTCCTTTTTGAGCTATCCAACAGAAATGCGGATGCGAAGCGCAGGCTTGCACTGCTTGAAAAGCAAACGGAGCTTGAAAAAGAAAGCTATCTCAGAATGCTGAAAACAGGTGACGAGCTCAGAAGGATAAGACACGATATAAAAAACCATCTTCTTTATGTCCGCGGAATCATTGAAAGAAACGAACCTGAAAAAGCCGAAATGTACATAGAAAAAATGGAAGAGGAGCTTAGCAGTAACGAGAAATATATGGTTACGGGAAACCGTACAATTGACTATGTTCTTGGCTCAAAGCTTTCCGAAAACAAGGATATTACCTTGGTCTGCACGGGAGTTTTCCCTCACGCTGAGGTCATAGACGAGCTTGATCTTGCAATTCTTTTCGGAAATCTTTTGGACAACGCCATCGAAGCCGTCAGAAAAGAGGAAAACAAGCTTATTGAAATAAGACTTTCCGTTTATAACGATTACTGCAATATTTTAGTTTCCAATCCTATTTCAAAGTCTGTTTTGAAAAGCAATCCTTCCCTTTTAACGACAAAGGAGAAAAATGAAAATCACGGCTTCGGGATCCGCAGCATTCGCGCCATTGTTGATAAGTATTCCGGCATTTTCGAGGTATATGAGGAAGGGACAAAATTCAACGTTCAGATATCTATCCCTATAACAAGCAAATAAAAAAAGCAGAAAATTGAGGTATCTCAATTTTCTGCTTTTTCTTCTGAATCTTCGTGCAGTGGCTTCGGCTTTTCCTTTATCTTCACCTTTGCAAGCGGGTTATGCTCCATAGCTGCTTCCATTCCCGCGTCTGAAACATGAGTATATATCTGCGTGGTATTGTGCTGCTCGTGGCCGAGGATATCTTTAAGCACGCGGATATCCACGTCTCCCGACTGATACATAAGAGTTGCCGCAGTATGCCTCAGCTTATGGGTGGAATAATGCTTATATTCAAGCCCTGCCTCGCCGAGATATTTCTTTACCATCCACTGAACGGTCTTTACGCTTATGCGCTTACCGAGGCGGGATAAAAACAGGGCGTTCTCCTTTTCGCCCACCTCTCTCGTTGCAAGACGCACCTGCAGATACTCTGCAAGCGCTGCTCTGCAGGCGGCATTGAGATATATAACTCTCTCCTTTGCTCCCTTACCGAGAACTCTGAGGTTTTTAAGCTCACGGTCAATATCCCCGAGGGAGATACCGCAAAGCTCTGAAAGTCGCATTCCGCAATTGAGAAAAAGAGTCAGAATACAGTAGTCCCTTTCCCTCGTCTTGCTCTCATGATCGTTTTTTACAACGGACAAAAGCTCTATACTTTCTTCCATTGAAAGATGCTTCGGGAGCTGCTTTTTCTTTTTCGGACCCTCAATATTCTTCGCTGGGTTTTCCTCAAAGACTTTCGCCCTTACCGTCATATACTTATAAAAGCCCTTGAGGGCAGATATTTTTCTCAGCCTTGCTGCAGTTCCGTTTTTTCGGTCCTTTGTGGCATATGCAAGGAATGAATAAATATCATTCTCAGAAACACATCTGAAAAACTCTTTACCAAGAAAAGATATATCAAGCTCTTTCAGTGTCTCATCGTCAATGGGAAGGCTGTTTTTCTTTGAATATGTATATCTGCAGAAGGTTCTGAGGTCGGTCAGATATTCACAGACTGTCTTTTCCGAACGATTAAGGATAATAAGCATATAGTTTGCGTATTCCTTAATGCTCTCAGGATAGCTATCGAAATCCTTTATTGCCATATCTCATCCCTCCTTTTTTTGTATTATACTATATTTACGGCAGTTTTAAAAGATAATTTGTAAACTTTTTTATTCTGACCTTGAAAATAGATGTGCATGACTGTACAATAACTGTATAGCAAATAATTGGAGTTTTTATGAATACAAATATCAAATCAAAATACAAATATTCAGTACATTTGAAAAAGCTTATCCTTGCACAGTTCGGCGCAGCAATGCTGGCTATTATGACATCCATGCCCACCATTACCCTTGCAGACGGTAAATACGGCACCCTGCTCGGTATTGCGACCACCCTTCTTGCAATCGTTTTCTACCTCTATCTTCAGTATACGGCTATATGGGATATCGCCGCAAAGGACAAGCTTGCCATTGACAGCAACAGAATGGAAAAGGACGATCTTAGAGGACTCAAAGCGGCGCTTTTTGCAAATATCCCCACATATGTGCTCGCCGTTCTCAGCATCATACTTAAGGCTCTTTACCTTATTGCAGAGGCTGAATGGATAGGTCTCGGCTCTGACATTTTTTATGCTGTTGAGCTTCTCTGGAACTATATGTATCACGGATTCCTCGTTCTTCTCGTTCCCGCATCAAATACAAGCTGGCTGAGTGTTCTCTTCCTCGCAGCTTTCATTATCCTCACTGTTCCCTCTCTTATCACCTGTCTTATAGCATACAGAATGGGCCTTGCAGGTAAGAGGATCCTCCCTGAGAAAAAGAAAAACAACTAAGATACACTAATGCTGCAAAAGTCAAATGACCTTTGCAGCGTTTTTTATTGGAACAAAGATTATAAATTCGGGGTTGTCGGGGAGTTTGAAGGTGCACTTAGTAAGCCTCCCTCCGAGAGGGAGGCTCTGGTGCAAGTCGCATCTTTAGCCTAACAAATATTAGTTTGTATCTCCCCCGATAAACCCGAATTTGAAGGAAACATCGCTTGCTTGTGTTCTTACCGTCAAGGGTTCCCAATAAGAAAGTCTGCAAGCTTTTTTATAGGGCCTGTCGGTCCATACAAATTCGTATAACATTTATTGTTTGATTGCGTACCACATAAAGGTAAACAAACAATTAAATCTGCCAAAAGTCCACCACTCGCACCTACACGCGATCTGTTGGTTGATAAAACGCAATTTTTGTGATATAGTAAAGTTGTAAATAATTCCGATAGGAGGCAAACATATGCGCAGTGTTGTTTCTTTATTGATAGCTTCAGCCCTTGTTTTTTCTCTGTGCTCTTGTTCCAAAGAAGAATATGAGTTTGTCAAGTTAGAAAACAAAAACATAATGAACAAAGACGGCGAGGTTTATGAATTTTTAGCTTCCGAAGAATCATCCAACCTGCATTATATTGGCTCTTTAGAGTTTATCGGTAGTATCAAAGGTGAAGAAAAGACTTCTCAGCATCTAGAGCATACATATCAGACCGGGTTGTTTTCCATAAAGGAAAGTGAATCTGACAATTTATTGATAAGAAGACTGCCAAACAACGAATGGTACAGCATTTACAGAAAAGAATCCTTGCCAAAGCTCGAATTCACTGTTAATAATTGTGACCGTCTGGAATTTGTACGAGGGCTCGGTTTTGGCGATGAATACGGCATACACACCACCTGTGGTGAGGGTATTACAGATCCGAAAGAAATCAAGGCTTTTCTTTCCGACGTACGCGCACAAGAGGATGCAGATTCGGCAGGATTGGATGTTTTAGTAAAAAAGCCGAACGGTCAGTATGAAAACTGTATCAGCTACGCCGTGATATTCGGATATTTTGACGAGGAGCCCTATTTGGTTACTCAAATGGTTATTACGTCTTACAACGATTTGGCATTTACTATAACATTAGATGGTACAGAATATGTTTTCCCCGAAAAGTGGTTCCAAGAGTTGAATTGTCAGAAATATAATGCTGAATGAACCAAGAAAAGAGAACGCTTCGACGTTCTCTTTTTGTTTATAGGGAGTTTATATCTTCATCATTCATTTGTGTATCAAATGAGCGTTCCCTGAAGCAAGCTTGCGAGCTTTAGGGGTTCCGAAGCAATCCGACCTACATGATATCGATATAGTTACCCCGATGAACCCGAATTTGATAGGCGAAAGAGAAGATAATGCCGTATGGGTGCCGCTTACCGATCCAGTATTTAAGAACAATTCTACAAAGTACTGATATTCAGTATTTTCTAGAAAACTCATGTGCAGATTTTCGGAAGCAGCAAGCAGCTCTCCTATAATGAGTTTGAATGCTCTTTCGCTGTCACGTCGTATTGATCAAGCCAACCTTGACTACATAATTTGAGTGTGATAGAATTGATATATATACAATCCGGAAAGGATGAACAAATGAAATCTTTTACATGTATTTTAATTTGCGTATTAACTGGAGTCTCGCTGTTTTGTATCAATGTTTCAGCTGTTCAAGTTCCCTTCGAGACTACCGTCATCGAAATGACCAATGACGATAAATCTACATATACCGATGAATTTGATCTAAAATCGTTTAATACCATATCAGAAAGCTACAAAAATCATCTGATATTCAGCTTTGACGTATCAGAAAGCGGCAAATGTGTATTGCTTTTCAATAACGGTTATGTGGTTGTTCTCAAGTCAAATGGAAAAGCTTCAAAAATTCTCAAATTCGATGAAAATATTCTTAATACAAGATCAAGATCTGCTATTATCAAATGGAACGGAGACAATCTTGAGCTTATTCTCGGATATGACGTTTCTTTCCTTTTTACAACAGAAGGTGAACTTATAGACATATGGAGCTATGAAACAGAGCTTACCACTCTTCCAAATCCCAAAAAAATCACAGTCGGTGATTTTACTTATGAAATGAAATGCAAAAGTCCGTTTCTGTTATTTACGAACGACTATGACACGCTTATGGTAACCGATACTGACGGTAATCAAAGGATACTTTTCAAATCCGAAAAAGGTATAAATGGTGAGTTGGTATTGTTTATTATAGTATTTAGTGCAATTCACCTTACTGTCGGAGGAGTTGCTCTTTACATTATAGTCTCTCATAAAAAGAAGAAAAGACAGCCTACAGTTTCGGGCCACGAATTTAAAAAACAAGGTTCGGTTCCGGGATCCACCAAATAAAATATTAACGGGTACAATAAAGCTGTTATTGTTTACTCTATTCGGCATTTTAACGGATTTTCCAAATTGCTATTGACTTATTTTATATTTCTTATATAATTAAATTGTATCAAAATGCGGCAGGACGTCTATTGCCGTGTAAATAAATTGAAAAGAGGTTTTTCCTATGAGCAAGAACTGGGCAACCATGGACCTTACTAACGTTCCCAACATCGTTTCCGAAACAGTTCCCGGCCCTCTGTCCCGCGAATATCACGACAGATGTTCAAAGTACATGAAGGGTTACTCCAGCCAGGTTAAGCTGTTCCCCGTTACCTTTGAGTCAGGATACGGCTACACACTCAAGGACGTTGACGGCAATACATATCTCGACTTCTCCTCCGGTATCTACGTAACCGGTCTCGGTCACTGCCATCCCAAGATCAGCGAGGCTGTTGCTGAGCAGACTAAGAAGCTTATGAACTGCCACGACTTTACCACAAAGGTAAAGATGGAGCTCGTTGAAAAGCTTCACGAGATCACAGGCGGTCGCTTCGCAGGCTTCCAGTTCTACGATTCCGGTACTACTGCTGTTGAGGCAGGTCTCCGTTGCGCTCGTGCTGCAACAGGCAAGCAGGAGTTCATCTCCTTCTGGCGCGACTTCCACGGCAAGACATACGGCGCAAACTCCCTCGCAGTTGTTGGCGCTGATACACATATGAGAGCTCCCGGCTTTATGCTCGCTCCCAGACCCAATCCTTATCGTGACTTCTTCGGCAGAACCCCTGAGGAGGCTTGGAAGGATTCCTCTCCCTACATCAGAATGATCGAGGGTATTCTTGATAACGAATGTGCTTCCGGCGGCAAGAACGTTGCAGCTATCGTTCTCGAGCCTATTCAGGGCTGGGGCGGCTCCATCGTTCCTCCTCCCGATTTCATGCCTGCACTCCGTGCTCTCTGCGACAAGCGCGGCATCCTTCTCTTTGCTGATGAAGTTCTTAACTGCATGGCAAGAACAGGTAAGTGGCTCGCTATGGATCACTGGGACGTTACTGCTGATATCACAACTCTCGGTAAGGGCTTCGGTAACGGATTCCCCGTAACTGCGCTCGCAGTTTCCAAGGACCTTGCTCCCGCAATCGAGAAGATCTCCGCTTCCTCCAGCTACGGCGGAAACCCCATGGCTTGCGTTGCAGCTCTTGAGTCCATCAAGGTTATCGAAGAGGAAAACCTCAACGAGAGAAGCACACAGCTTGGTGAGCTTATGCTCGGCAAGATGAAGGAAATGATGGCAGCTCATCCCATTATCGGTGACGTTCGCGCTATCGGCTGTCTCCAGGCTATCGAGATCGTTAAGGATCGCGAAACTAAGGAGCCCTTCGCTGAGGCAGGTACAATGATCTACCAGAAGGCATTCGAGAAGGGTCTCGCATGGGTTCCCTCCGGCCACATCCTCCGTATGTCTCCTCCCATGATCCTCGACGATGCTGCAGCTCTCAAGGGTCTTGAGATTATCGAAGAGGCAGTTACAGAAACAGAAAAGCACTTCGGCTATTAATCTGATATTTACGCCCAAGCAGGTCCCCTGCTTGGGTGTGCTAAATATAAAAAACTAAGCAAAGGACACAAGTTTGAAAATAAAGCAATCATAAATCGTATGTTTGCCTTTTTCAAACCCCATTTGTGCCTTTCTTTGCAGAAGCAAAGAAAATCACAAATGCAAAGAAAGGAAAGGTTATAATCATGAAAACAGTAAAATTCGGTCTTATCGGCTGCGGTCTTATGGCAAGAGAGTTTGCATCTGCTGCAGCTCGCTGGTGCCACCTCAACGGCGATATTCCCCGCCCCGAGATCGTTGGCATCTGCTCTGTAGTACCTGCTGAGATGGAGTGGTTCCAGAAGAACTTCCCCGAGATCAAGTACGCAGTTTCCGATTATAAGGAGCTTCTCGCGAAGGATGATATCGACGCTATCTACTGCGCAGTTCCTCACAACCTTCACGAGCAGTTCTATATTGATATTATCAACAGCGGCAAGGCTCTTCTCGGTGAGAAGCCCTTCGGTATCGACAAGGCTGCAAATGACAAGATCATGGAGGCTATCAAGGCGAGACCCGACGTATTCGTTCGCTGTTGCTCCGAGTTCCCCTACTACCCTGCAATGCAGACCATGATCAATTGGTTCAAGGAAGGCAAGTTCGGTAAGATCCTTGAGATCCACTGCGGCTTTAACCACTGCTCCGATATGGACACTCAGAAGCCCATCAACTGGAAGAGAATGGTTAAGTTCAACGGTGAGTACGGCTGTCTCGGCGACCTCGGTATCCACACACAGCATGTTCCCTTCCGCCTTGGCTTCAAGCCCAAGACTGTAAGAGCTCACTTCTCCAACATCGTTAAGGAGCGTCCCGACGGTAAGGGCGGCATGGCTGTTTGCGATACATTCGATAACTGCACAATTTTTGCCACAACTCTCAACGCTGACGGCGATGAGATCCCTATGACATTCGAGACAAAGCGTATGTGCCCCGGCTCCACAAACCGTTGGTTCTTCGAGATCTACGGTATGGATTGCTCTGCTCGCTTCACAAGTGACGATGCTAACGCTTTCTATTACACATCCTCCTGGGGTAAGGAGCAGTCCTGGAACCGTATCATCATCGGTTACAAGCCTATGCTTCCCACAATCACAGGTCCCATCTTCGAGTTCGGCTTCACTGATGCTATCCAGCAGCAGATCGCAGCATTCATGCTCGAGATGGACGGACAGGAAGTTCCCTTCGGTCTCTTCACACCCGAGGAAACAGTTATGTCTCACACAATGGCAACAGCCGCTCTCAAGTCTCACTACAACAAAACTGTTGAAGTACTTGACTAATTGAGAAAAATAATATATAATGTTGAAAAATCCGTGCTATGCACGGATTTTTGATATGCAACAAAGAAAGGCTTATATATATTATGTCATCTCTTATCACCCGTGCAATCACATCCGACGGTTCTGCCAGAATGATCGTTGCTCAGACTACTGAGATCGTTCAGAAAGCCGCCGATATTCATAAAACATCAAAGACTATGACTGCCGCTCTCGGCAGAAGCCTTACTGCCGCTTCTCTTATGGGAAGCCTTCTCAAGGATCGCGATAATTCCCTTACCTTCCAGATAAACGGCGGTGGCCCCGGCGGAAAGATCGTTTGCGTTTCCGACTATAAGGGCAATGTTCGCGGCTACTGCGAAAATCCTGCAGTCGAGCTTCTCCCCAATGCCAAGGGCAAGCTTGACGTAGGCGGTGCTGTAGGAACTCAGGGTGGTCTTATCGTTATAAAGGACATGGGCATGGGCGAGCCCTACGTTGGAACCTGCCCCCTTGTTTCCGGTGAGATCGCTGATGACGTTACCCGCTATTTTGCAGACAGCGAGCAGACTCCCACAGTCTGCGCTCTGGGTGTTCGCGTTGATAACGATCACAAGGTGCTTTCTGCAGGCGGCTTTCTCGTTCAGCTTCTTCCCGGAGCTGAGGAGTCTGTTATCGATGTTATTGAAAAGAATATCACAATGATATCCTCTGTTTCCTCAATGATCGCCTCCGGTATGACTGCCGAAGAGATCGTAGCCGCAGTTCTTGGCGGAACTGAATACGAGATGTTTGACGAGTTTGATATCGACTATGTGTGCAACTGCTCCCGTGAGCGCTATCTTACGGCTATTGCAGGCCTTTCCGCAAATGACGTAAAGGACCTTTGCGAAAAGGGCGAGCCTATCGAGGCAGTATGCCATTTCTGCAACGCAGCATACAGCTTCGAGCCCGAAGAGATCATGACAGAGTACGTGAAGAAGGCCCAGAAATAAGATTGTCGCTTTTTTGAAAAAAAGCTTGGCAAAAAACTTCAAAAGGACTATATATGAACCGAAATTCATCTATAGTCCTTTTGGTTTTATAAAAACACATCGTTGAGGCGCATTCCATATGCGCAGAGAAAAACGATATGTCCATAAATATAATATCGTTTTTTGTAGGGCGGGTTGTTTACTCCCGCCGTATGCAAACGTAAAAACTCAAGCAATACATTATATAGAATAGAAATCATTAAATTTTCGTAGGGGATGGCGCCCTCGACATTCCGATTACAGACGTAACGACTCGCTGTAAATATCGTCTCGTTCGCGGGTTGTCGAAGGCGCCATCACCTACCGGATAATTTGTTTTTGTTTGATTGTTTATCAAGTTTAGTTTTTGCTCACTTGCAAACGGGTCGGCGGGAGTAAACAAACCGCCCTACAAATGAACCATTAGAAAAATCCCCCGAAGGGGATTTTTTCTTTTTGTTATCCTCTTTGATAAACGGTTAGCTCGCAATTTTCGGAAATATCCTCTCGGGACGTGCCTTTTATTCTCTTAATGTATGCATCACTGCCGCCTATAAGAGTAATATCTGCATCTGTTACCGTAAGCTCTTTTCCGTTAAGATCGCCGCTTCCGTGAATCTCGCAGATAAGCTTATCTGCTTCTCCCGAAACGTTTACGTCTCCGCTACCGAGAATATCAATGGAAACGGTACCGCTTACTCTGTCAATATTAACGTCGCCGCTTCCCATAATATCGATATCGGGATTTGCGCAGTATTCCATCTCCAAGTCACCGCTTCCCTTTATCTCAATAGACGCACACTCGTCTGCGCCTCCAAGGGTAATATCTCCGCTACCAAATATCTTTGCCGTAAGACGATGTGTCTTTCTTGCATTGATATCGCCGCTTCCGAGCATGGTAAGAAGGGTGTCATTAAATATAGTTGAGATATTGCATTCACCGCTCCCCTTTTTCTCAAGACTGAGCCAACCGCCGTCCTCAAATGGAGTGTAAATGCAAAGACGGTTTTCGACATTACGGGAGAACTTTACGGTATCGCTGTTAATATTAACGTTAACGTAAAGAGTATCGTCTGCGATATTATACTTAATTGCATCAACAAACTCCTTTGATCCCTCTGCCTGGATGCTTGCGAGACCGTTTTTATGATGCTTTATCTCAATATCGGCGGCAACGGGACCCGATACAACGGAAACGTTCCCAAAGAAAGGAAGCTCCTCACTAAGCTCTGATCTTCCACCGTTTTCTCTACGTGCAGTTTCCTTATCCACAAATCGGATCTTGCCCTCACCTTTTACAGTAGCAAGTCTTTTTCTCATATCTGCAAGGCTTCCATCGGCAAACTTAATCATTTCATTTGCCGTCTCAATTGCTTCTACAACCTTTGAGGAGTAGCAGGCAAATCTTTCGTTTGCATCGATAAGCTTCATTCCGTCATACGCTTCAGGGTACTCTGTCTCGTGCTCGGGCTCCTTCTCAACGTCTCGGAAAAGCTCTTCAACTTTAATATTAAGTGCATCGGCTATATCGGTACAGAGCGTGATATCCGGATATCCCACACCATTTTCCCACTTTGATACTGCCTGAGGGGAAATGCCCAGCTTTTCAGCCAAAGCCTCCTGAGTCAAATGAGCTTCTTTTCTTTTATTCATTATAAACTGACCGAAATTTTTAGGGTCTCTCATTGTTATAATTCCTTTCACAAGTAGTTGTTGTGATCACACTTATATTGTAAAGTACATATCAAAAAAATGCAATAACCGCTTAGTTTAGTTTGCAACAAACTCGTGAGGCTGTATTGTATCAGTTCCACAAAAACACAACTTGAGGTTGAGTTTTGGAGTGAAATGATAAAAGAAAGTACAACTGACGGTGATTATTTAATGACAAACTGCTTTTGGAAGACACACGGCAGGGGATGGCGCCTTCGACATTCCGAATATCTGCACACGAAACGATATTTACCGGGTGACGTTAAGTTTGCACCGGACAGTCGAGGACGCCTGTCCCTACAACAACGCGTAACGTTTGTGTTCTTTAGTGCATCAACTTCCGTTTAGTTCGTATGCTGATAGAGGACGTGCAATGCACGCCCCTACGAGTGTAGGTCGATCATTTAGCATTCTCATAAAGCCATCTTGCAACGCTGTCATCCTCGTTTGGGCCGATAATACCTGTAGCTATTGCTTTCAGCTCAGGGCACGCGTTTGCTACGGCGTAGCACTCGTCTGCGGCCTTGAAAAGGGGGATATCGTTTACCCCATCGCCAAATGCTACGATTTTATCACACCCGAAAAGCGATTTTAGCCTGAGAGCTCCTTTTTCCTTTGTTGCCTCAAGGGGGACAAGCTCAAGATAGTAGTCACTTGAATAATTATCTGCATAGAAATGGCAATGGCACTTGTCCTTCAGCTTTTCATAAAGAGGCAGGAGCACTTCCCTTGTATTGCAGCAGCTTATAAGAAATATCTCTCCTTCATAAAGCTCCTGTTCCGTGCCGTGTCGGGCACGTTTGTCCCCTGCTCTCGTTCTGAAATACTCCTTTGCACCCTCGCTTTCAAGGTGCTCTTTTGTATATGTAAATCTTTCAGCACCGTCAATCAGGGCATATACTCTCGGATATATGCCGAGGACTAATGCACTATCGATAAGCATATTACTTTCATCGGATAAAAAGGCATTGGAAACAAGTCGTTTTCCGCTTTTCGTTTCAACTATAAACGCGCCGTTATATACTACAGCGGCCAAGGGTGCTTTTACCTTTTTCATTACCGCACCCGCGGTTGAGGCCGACCTCGCGGTGGCATAAGAAAAACAAACGCCATTTTCAAGTATTGTATTAAGAGCCATTGCGGAAAAATCGGATAAAGTCTGGTCATTCCGAAGCAGCGTTCCGTCAAGATCGGTAATATATAGTGTTTTCATAAATCACACTCCTGTCATCATATCTTATATTACCTTATCCGCCATTATTTATCAATATATAAATCAAAAGAGCTGTTGCTTTCGCAACAGCTCCGATAATTTATTCTTTTCTTGCTGCCTTATCTGCAAGTCGGATGGTATGTATCATGGGCACGATAAGCACGCCGAGACAAAGGTTCCCGACAGCATGGGTTATATCAAAATAAAAGCCTGCGCCTATCCACGCCAATGTCTGCTCAAAGGAAAAACCCATCATAAACGCCTGGGCGGGGGCAAATATAGTTCCGAATGAAAGCCCGTGAAGAGTGCTTACACCGCAATAAGCTATAGGTGCAAGCCACTTGGGCATATTTTTGGGAAGAAGCATTACAGCCCCCCAAAGAATTGTCCAGACATAGAGATACGGCACCCACCACATGCCAAAGCCCAAAGTCAACCCGTAAAGAAAAACGTATATGTATATTGGATACAATGCCTTCCAACGGTAGACCACCGTGGCAGAAACTATAAACACACCAAGCAGATGGATATTTGGCAGTGCTTCCATCAAAAGATCGGAAACGTACATCATTGCCCCGAGGAGGGCAAAAATTACAGTTTCGCGGATAGTGAGCAGTTTATTTTTCGACTTTGAAGCTGTATTCCGCACCATTTTCGATCTCAGTTGTATCAACGCCGCTCATAGCATATTCACCGTTTACATAGAATGCCCAGTAGGTCTGATCCACATCGTAATCGGCAACGATACCGTTTACCTTTTTGACGTAAAGTCCAAAGTCACCCTCTTCTCCCTCGATAAGGCCAAGCTCCATAAGAGCTTCACCCACAAGGGTCTTATCGGTGTTGACACAAAAAACGGTTTCATTCCCATCCTTGTCAACCACCTTAAAAGTGAACTGATTTTCACCCTCACCAATGTTCGTTACGGTGTCCGAATTCTCGTAACCAGTCGTTACCGCATCCGTGGTATCGGGTGATTCTTTCTTCTGCTCTTTACAACCTGTTGCAAAAAGTGCCATAGCCGCAATCAGCACAAAGCAAAGGATGAGAGCAACAAAACTTCTTGTTTTGATCTTTCTCATTGCTTTTTCTCCTTTTGGAAAATATTTAATTATTTCTTCCCTACGACCGGCGCTCGCGGCTTCTTTCGGGACATTTTATCGGAAAGTATTTCGACTTTGCGCACTCATTTCACCTTCTCGGTTTCCCAATGGCTTGTC
>JAZTXZ010000125.1:0-20834 GCA_045636685.1 Candidatus Avispirillum sp.
CCATTTTTATTTTTCCGATACCCAATTTGTCCTCATGGGTTACATATTTTGCAATAAGAACGAGCACTGCCGCGACGCCGATATTGAAAAAAATGTTTTCCGGATATGAGATCACAAGAACAACAGAAAAAACAACAGCCGACAAAAGCAAAGTGCGGGCAATCAGAACCTTGGTTTTGAAAATAACAGTAAGAAAAACAAGGAGCACAGTCACAAGTGCGCATATAACCAAAGACAGCCACAGCGGGTACTGACGAACATAGGCAAGATCCCAGAACTCTCCCCCGAGAGCAAAAACCAAAGAAGCAATAATAAACGCCGCAGAAAACGCCGCGAAAAAATCTCCGCCCGAAAGGCATCCGTCACAAAAAAGTTTTTTTAATCTCTTGAATGCTTCCATGTTTTCCCTCCTTTACACACTTATACATTATATATTTTATCATAGCCGACTTGGAAATGCAAAACCTTTTTTTATAAAATGGCACCGTCCCCGAAAAAACTTTAAAAGGACTGATGCCAATGCGGCAACAGTCCTTTCATGTTACTTTATTTTTCTGCATTTACCCAATCGCAGGAACAGCATCCGTTCTTTGCAGAAGGGCAATTTTTTGCATCAGGGCATCCGATACATTTTCTACCCTGCTTTTTCGAGCGGATAATATAAAATATCGCAGATCCGATGATGGCCGTAATGATTACAACGGTGATGATAGTGATAATAATTGTTTTCATAATATAAATACTGAATTACTTTACAGCCTTGCCGCCACGAGCAGATCCCTTTTTCATCTTCTTATTGGTATTATTGGCAATAAGAAGAATAACACCTGCAAATACCAAAACTGCGCAAAGGCCGCAAATGGCAGGAACGATCTCAAGGCTTTGGGGGTCTGTTATAAGTGTGCCGATAGTATAAACAAGATATGCTATAGTATATCCTGTTGCAAGCTGAAGTCCGATTCCGCCCCAGAACCACTTGGCACTCTTCATCTCAGAATTCATAGCGCCGATAGCAGCAAAGCAAGGGGGAGAAAAGAGATTAAACATAAGGTACGCAAGAGCCGCAACCGAAGAAATACCAAAGACCTCAGCAACAGCACTTCCTGCGCCGCTTTCAAGTGTAAGCTCATCAACATTGATAAGATTGGAAATACCGTAGCAAACTGCAAGAGTACCTACAACGTTTTCCTTTGCAATAAAGCCCGTAATTGTGGCCGCCGCCATTTCCCATGCCTTAATGCCTATAGGAATAAGGAGAACAGAGATAGGGCCTGCAATAGATGCAAGAATCGATGTTGCCTCAGCGCCCTCCTCAACAAGCTCAAGCTTCCATGTGAAGGACTGCATAATATATACAACTGCATTACAAAGGAGAATAATTGTACCTGCTTTTACTATGTATGACCAGCCTCTGGAGCACATAGACTTAAATGCACGCCAGAAAGAAGGGCCCTTATATTCGGGAAGCTCAATAATAAAATACGATTTTCTGTTCTTGTATCCTGTTATCTTATTGATAAGAAGTGCGCCGAGAAGAATGATGGCAATACCCGCAAAGTACATAAGAGTACCCACCCAGGAGCTATCTCCAAAGAACGCACCTGCAAAAAGCGAGATAACGGGCAGCTTTGCGCCGCAGGGCATAAAGGGAGCGAGCATAGCAGTTGCCCTTCTCTCACGCTCACTCTTGATAGTACGGCATGCCATAACGCCGGGGATGGCACAGCCTGTACCGATAACAAAGGGGATAACTGACTTTCCTGAAAGACCGACCTTTTTGAAGATGGGATCAAGAACAACAGATACTCTTGCCATATAGCCGCAATCCTCAAGAAGTGCTATAAGGAAGTACATTACCATTACAAGAGGAAGGAATCCCACAACGGCAGAAACGCCGCCGATGATACCCTCTGTGAGCAGCGCTGTGAAAAATTCATTTCCTCCCTCAAGGAGACCTGCCACCCATTCCTTGAACATATCGATAAGCGTTACAAGTCCGGGGATAGCCACGCCGCCGATCTCAACGCCCTCAGCGATCCATACGCCGAGCCACGCCTGAGATATTTGGAAAACAAGGAACATTACAACGGCAAAAATAGGAATACCTGCCCACTTGTTTGTAAGAACGGCATCTATTTTATCATGAACATTTTTCTTGTTCGCCTTTACCTTGCGATTTTCAACACTGTCTACTATTTTATTCACAAAGGCAAAACGCTTTCTGTCTGCCTCTTCAACCGCTTTTTTATCAAGGAGGTTGATATCCTCCTGCACGTAGGGCGCCTTCTGAGTCTTCCCGCAAAGTTCCACTGCGGTTCTTACAACATCCTCAAGTCCCTCGTGCTTGGCAGATGCGGAAACTGTCATAACAACGGGACAGTTAAGGTGCGCCGAAAGCGCATCCGTATCTATCATTGTTTGCTTTTTCTTATTCACATCACTTTTATTAAGTGCTATTACAACAGGAATGCCAAGCTCAAGAAGCTGTGTTGTAAAGAAAAGGCTTCTGCCGAGATTTGTAGCATCCACGATATTAACTATAACATCGGGCTCCTCGTTCTTCACATACTGACTTGTAACGCTTTCCTCACTTGTAAAGGGAGACATGGAATATGCACCGGGAAGGTCTACTGCTATAAGCTCCTCGGAACCTGAAACGTAGCTCTTTTTGATCGTGCCTTCTTTTTTATCAACGGTTACACCCGCCCAGTTACCAACCTTTTCATTTGCGCCCGTAAGAGCGTTATACATAGTGGTCTTACCGCTGTTGGGATTGCCTGCAAAAGCAATTCTCATAATGGGATATCCTCCGATTAAAAAACTAACAAATATATCCAAAGGAAGGTTAGCGGAGACTAACTTCCTTGGTTAAAAAGTCAGCCGACCAAGCGGCTGCTGTTATTAAATGATAATAGCCTGCGCAAGCTGGCTATCAATACTGTAACGGGCGTTTTTAATAGCCACGGTACATCCGCCTCTGCGACGCGAAATAACGGTTATAGGCTCTCCGCTATAACATCCGAGAGAGAAAAGGAAGCTATCCATTTCCTCATCATTCGTCGTTATATCTTTAATTATATATTCTTTTCCTTCAATAGCTTTTGTTAAATTCATACTTTACACCTCGTTGTAATTAGCATATGCTAACTACACCCATAATATAACATCGCATAGCCTGTTTGTCAAGATGTATTTTTATATTTTTCTAAAAATTGCCTGTGTTTTTTCCCTTTATCGACAATCAGCGCCATCTGTTTTTTAAACAGACAGCGCTGACTTCATTACATTATTTATATGCCTTTTATTTAACAAATACCATGCCGCCGCGAGGAACAGAAATCTTTGCAATAGATGAAAGAATGCCGCATCCCTGCTCTTCACCCATACAGTTTACTACCTTATATGACTTGCCCTCAAAGCCGTCAAAATAAAGATAGCTGCCTCCCGTACAGTTAACAGCGGTAAAGCTTTCCCAATTTCCCTGTACAGTAGGATCCTCAAAGTTTACGCAGACAGCCTCTCCGTCCTTTTCGCTGTATGCCTTGCTATACATAGTAGCAGGTGCATCCGCATAAAGAACACCGTCGAGAAGAACGCTTCTCTTTTCTCTCCAGAAGCCAAGATAGAAAGAAAGCATCTTTTTCTGCGCCTCTGTTATCTTGTCAAGATGAACAGATATCTGGGGTACGGAAAAGAGAATACTTGCAAGCTGGAGAGAAATACTTTCTTCTGTATCCTCCATGTTCCACATAAGCATATCGGAATGAACAGCAGTATCTCCTGAAATAAGTCTCAGATCAATAACTGATTTTCTGTTCGCAAGGGCATCGCAGGGGCAGTCACCTGCGCGGAGCATATTGCCGTACTTTCTGATAGCGGGACCGATATAGCTCTGGCGGAATTCCACCATTATATCGGGATTGAGCTTTACAAGCTCCTCCTTCACATCAGCCATCAGCACCTCAACGCCGTCTTCAAGGCTCTGATAGTCGCGGAGATGAGCAGGCTTTCCCTCATCGTTTCCAAGACAGAAAGAATCGATAAAATCAAGCTTCAAGCCGTCAAAGCCCCACTCGCCCACAGCCTTTGAGTAAAATCCCTTAAGATAATCCCGTACTTTCTTATATCTGGGGTCAAGCACATATACGGTATCATCAAAGAAAGAGTAAAGAGTGTAGTCCTTGAACTCCTCAAAGCAATCGGAATACTTTCCGAGAAAAGGAACAGAGAACCAGAGGATAACCTTGAGACCGATCTTATGTATCTCGTCTACAAGCTCCTTTATATTGGGGAGGCATACAGGTTGCCAGTCGCCGCAGAACTTATATCCGCCGCCATCCTCGTTGGTCTGCCAGCCATCGTCAATAATAACAGTTTCAAGGCCCATAGGCTTGGCAAGGCGGCACTCTGCAAGAATCTTATCAAAATCAAGATCCTTATGGAAGGAGTACCACAGAGAATCCATGGGAAGACGGGCATGCTCGGGAACGGATGCAGATTCATATCCGCAATCCTTCTCCCACCAAGCCGCAGCATCGCGGAGAGCATCGCAATAATTAATGCCTCTGCGGTCAATGCGTATGGTTGCTTCGTAGCTGTCGATCGGTGTGGTAGGATTTGTGAAGAAAGAAACATTATAGCGCATTTCCGCCCTTCTCTCATCCACGCCTGTTGTTATCCTCGTGGGGATCTTGGGGTCGGATATGGCAATAGTAGTTCTGTTTTTTGATTCATTGGAGATCACTGCATGGACGGGTGCGCCTGATGCAATGCGTGCATCAGTGGTACGGGCACCCCAGTCTGCCGCAAGATGGCGGAGAGTTCCAAGGCAGGGCCCCCAGAAAGAATAGTTTTCGCATACGGGCTCAAGCCATTCAAGGGTAAACTTTTCAGGAACACAGGCCGTTTCTGTGCTCATTTTCACGTCGATATAGGTTATTTCCCCAACTGTCCTTTCAGTAAAGGAAAGAGAAACACCTTCAGCGCCGAATATTTCGTATTTCATTTTTTACCTTCCGTTCAATTTATATATAAAAATCATACAATAAAATGCAAAGATAGTCAATATCATAAACTTTCTCTTGCGTGATTTTTTGTTATGATTTTTATATATAACAGAGTGCTTTCGCAAAATCGCAGCAAAAAATAAGCAGAACCCGATCGGATTCTGCTTATTTTTATCAGTCAAAATATCCAAGCTTGTAGAGGAGCTCTGCGGAGAGAAGTCCGCCGCCTGCAGCACCGCGGAGAGTGTTGTGGGAAAGTCCTACAAACTTCCAGTCAAAGATCACATCTTCACGGAGACGTCCCGCAGTTACGCCCATACCGCCGTAGATATCGCGGTCAAGGTGTGCCTGAGGACGGTTATCCTCTTCAAAATATGTGATGAACTGCTCGGGTGCGTGGGGGAGTGCGTACTCCTGGGGAAGACCCTTGAACTCAGCCCATGCTGCGAGGATCTCTTCCTTTGTGGGCTTATTCTCAAAGTTTACGAAAACAGTTGCTGTGTGACCGTCAAGAACGGGAACACGGATGCACTGGCTTGTGATAACTGTTTCTGTGCAAGGAACAACCTTACCGTCCACGAGATCACCCCAGATACGGAGGGGCTCCTTCTCGCTCTTCTCTTCCTCGCCGCCGATGTAGGGGATGATGTTATCAAGCATTTCGGGCCACTCGTTGAAGGTCTTACCTGCGCCGCTGATAGCCTGATATGTGCTTACAACAACCTCTTTGATACCGAACTTACGGAGAGGCGTAAGCATAGGAACGTAGCTCTGGATAGAACAGTTGGGCTTAACGATAATGAAGCCCTTCTTTGTACCGAGACGCTTCTTCTGCTCGTCGATAAGTGCGAGATGCTCTGTATTGATCTCGGGGATAAGCATGGGAACGTCCTCTGTCCAACGGTTAGCAGAGTTATTGGAAACTACGGGGATCTCCGCCTTTGCATAAGCCTCCTCAAGGGCAAGGATCTCGTCCTTCTTCATATCTACTGCGCAGAATACGAAGTCAACAAGTGCCTTTACCTCATCGATGTTCGCAGCATCGAGAACGGGCATATCTGCAACAGATGCGGGCATAGCATCCTGCATCTTCCAACGGCTGCCTACAGCCTCTTTATATGATCTGCCCGCACTGCGAGAGCTTGCCGCCAAAGCTGTGATCTCGAAGAAGGGATGGTCCTGTAAAAGCATTATAAATCTCTGGCCTACCATACCGGTAGCACCGATGATACCTACTCTTTTCTTGTTTTCCATTTTTAAAAACCTCCTGAAAAATGAAATACAACATATATTATCATAAGAATCACCCTTTGTCAATGAAATTCAACAATCGGTGTATTTCCTTTTGTTTTTACTTGACCTCGATGTAATGTATATGGTAAAATAACATGATAATATTACAGGAAAGGCTTTATATGAAAAAAATTATTTCATTTTTATTAGCAGTTATAACAGTTTTCCTTTTTGCGGCGATCAATACTACTGCCGCAGAATGTTCCCACAGCTTTCTTAGATCCTTTGTTTCTGCAACCTGCACAGAAAAAGGTCATACTCTTTTCAGCTGCCAGCGCTGCGGATATACATATAAGACTTATGATGACGAATATACTCTCCCCGAAGGCTTTTATATCATTGCCACAAGTAACCGAAAAGACACAACTCTTACAGTTAAGATCGATATCGGAAACAATCCCGGCCTTGCTACTGCAAGACTCAAGATGGCATATAATAAGAGCACTCTCTCCGTGAGAGATATCATCATCGGTGATACATGGGCGGAAAATGAGTTTACCGGAGGAATCAATCCGAATGCCTCCCCTCTCGTCTTCTTTGTCGAGAGTAATCCCAATATAAAGACACATAACTATAACAACGGAACATTTGTCAGCGTAGTCTTCGATATAATCGATCCCAAAGGCGCATACAATATCGGTCTTTCACATTCGAAATCTGATTTTGTAGCATGGGATGATGATTCTCTTTCCTCTATATACCGCACTCCCACACTTATAAACATAGTCGGAAAATCCGAACTTGCACCCCATAACTTTGAAGACTCTGTCATCGCTCCCGACTGCACATCAGAGGGTTATACCCTCCATGCCTGCACCATCTGCTCTTACTCGGAAAAAGACAGCTTTCTTCCCAAGGCTGAGCATGCCTTCGTATTTTCTCATACTATAAAAGAGTCCACATTCACAGAAGAAGGTACGGCAGTTTATGCCTGCTCATCTTGCGATGAAAACGAGATCCGTACGCTCCCCGTCCTGGAGAGATGGCTGAAGGGAGACCTTAATAACGACGGATCTGTCAACTCTAAGGATGCAAACCTTATGAAACGATTCCTTATAGGTGTTCCCTCATCTGCGCAGGAACGCGATGCCGCAGATATGAACAACGACGGAAAGCTTAATCCAATGGATGCCAATTCTCTCAAGATCATGCTCTCCGGAAGATAAATATTACAGTTCAAAGAAGCTTTTCGCCGATGCGAAAAGCTTCTTTTCTTGACAACTGACATTTTCTTCTGTATAATGATAAATTAGATATTGATGCCTATTTGAAAGGATAACTTATGCCTTCCGATCTTATTGAAATTATTGAAAAAGCGCTGCCTCAAATGTCCAAAGGACAAAAAAGAATTGCCGCTTATATCATAGAGCATTGTGATAAGGCAGCTTATATGACAGCATCCCGCCTCGGCGAGAAATCCGGTGTTTCCGAGTCTACTGTGGTTCGTTTTGCAATAGAGCTTGGATTTGACGGATATCCCGAGCTTCATCGCGCTATGCAGGAAAGCCTCAGAAAGCGCCTGACCGCCGTTCAGCGTATCGAGGTTGCAAACGAGCATTTCGAAGAATACGGCGTTCTTGAAACTGTTCTTAATGCCGATGCGGAAAGAATTCGCTCTACCCTTGAGTCTATCGACCATGCTGCATTCGAAAACGCAGTAGAGGCTATTATCAACGCAGGTACTATCTATATCATGGGTATGCGATCCTCCTTCTCTCTTGCTGAATTTCTTGACTATAACCTGAGCCATATCTTCTCAAACGTACATCTTGTCCGCAATGCAAGCGGAAGCGAAATGTTTGAGCATCTCATGCGTGTGCGTGAGGGTGATACAGTCATCGCAATCAGCTTCCCCCGCTATTCAAAGAGAATTATAGATGCCGTGGATTTTGCCTCCAAGCGCGGCGCAAACGTTGTTGCAATCACAGACGGCATTACATCCCCCATCGCGAAAAATGCAAAAGCAGCTCTTTTTGCAAAGAGTGATATGGCTTCATTTGCAGATTCTCTCGTTGCTCCCCTCTCCATCATAAATGCCCTTCTTGCAGCTATCAGCGTTAAAAAGAAGGCCCAGGTCATCGATACCCTTAAGCAGCTTGAAAACGTTTGGGACGAATACAACGTTTACGAGAAAAAGAAAGGCATCTGACCATGAGTATTGCTGTTATCGGCGGTGGTGCCGCAGGAATGATGGCAGCAGCAGCCGCTCTTGAATGCGGCGCGGCGGTCACCCTTTATGAACCTAACCGTCTACTCGGTAAAAAGTTGCGTATTACAGGCAAGGGGCGATGCAACGTTACAAACAACTGTCCCCCTGAGGAAATACTGAAAAACGTTATATCAAATTCAAAATTCCTCTATTCCTCAGTTTTCAAGTTTACCCCCGAGGACTGCATCACATATTTCGAGGGTATCGGCGTTCCCATGAAAACAGAAAGAGGAAGAAGAGTCTTCCCCGTTTCGGATAAAGCAGCAGACGTTTCGGATGCCCTTGAAAAATATATTACTTCCCTGGGATGTGACATTGTTCGCGCCAGAGTATTTAATATTATAGTAAGAGACGGAAAGGCCGTGGGCGTTCGTACCTCTGACGGCGAAAAGGAGCATTCCTGCGTAATACTTGCGACAGGCGGTGTTTCTTATCCCGGCACAGGCTCTACCGGTGACGGACACAGAATGGCAGAATCCCTCGGTGTTCATGTCACCGCTCTTAAGCCCTCCCTCGTACCTATTGTCCTTCGTGATAATACTGCTCCTATGATGGGGCTGTCGCTGAAAAACGTAAAGCTGACTGTTTTCCTCAATGATAAAACAGTCCACTCGGAACAGGGAGAAATGCTTTTCACCCATTTTGGTATAAGCGGTCCCCTTGTGCTCTCCGCAAGCGCACATATGCAAGAAAAAGCAGTAGATAATTACCGCCTGGAAATAGACCTGAAGCCTGCCCTTGATGAGGAAACCCTCGACAAGCGCCTGATTTCAGATCTGCATAAGTACGCCGCAAGAGACTTTATTAACTCCCTCGGAGACCTGCTGCCAAACAAGCTCATTGATACAGTAGTTTCCAAAAGCGGTATAGATAAAAGAAAAAAGTCGGGAGAGATAACAAAGGAAGAACGACACTCCCTTCTTAATACATTAAAGCACTTTACACTGACACCAAAATCATTCCGCTCTCTTGATGAGGCGGTTGTCACCGCAGGCGGCATTGACGTAAAGGAGATACAGCCTGCAACCATGATGGCAAAAAAGATCCCCGGTCTTTTCTTTGCCGGTGAAATAATCGACGTTGATGCATATACCGGCGGCTATAACCTTCAGATCGCCTGGTCCACAGGCAGAAAAGCAGGAGAAAACGCCGCATACTACTCTTTTGAACAATAAATTGAAAAGGAATCGGTTATAATGAAGATCAAAATAGCAATTGACGGCCCCAGCGGCAGCGGCAAGAGCACGCTCGCAAAAAATATCGCCAAAATTCTCGGCCTTGTTTACGTTGATACAGGCGCACTTTACCGCACTATCGGTCTTTTCGCAAAGAGAAAAGGAGTTGCGCTTGAAGACGCCAAAGGCGTTGTTGCTTTCCTGCCCGAAGCTGAGATAGCTATCCGATATACAGAAGCAGGCCAGCGTGTTATCCTTAACGGAGAGGACGTTTCCGATCTCATCAGAACTCCTGAGATGTCCATGTATGCTTCTGCAGTAAGCGCTGTTCCCGCAGTTCGTAATTTCCTTCTCGGTATCCAGAGAAAAACAGTGGCAGAGGGAAATGTTGTTATGGACGGACGCGATATCGGAACTGTCATTATGCCCGATGCGGACGTTAAGCTTTTTGTTGAGGCTTCTCCCCAGTCAAGAGCTGCCCGTCGCCACGCAGAGCTCCGTGAAAAGGGCGACACAAGCACCTATGATGAGGTTCTTGCAGATATCATAAAGCGCGACTCCAATGATAAGAACCGCGCTGTTGCTCCCGCTATTCCCGCGGATGATGCTATCTTTATCGACAACTCAGACCTTACCCCCGAGGAAACCCTCGCCCGCGCCCTCGATATTATAAAGATCAAAATCAAAAGATCTCTCTGATAACGGAGGAAATCGTAATGGCTAAAAAAGAAAAAAGCAAAAAATTTAATAAAACTTATAACGCATATAAGAAAACACTCGGCGGTCCTGCAAAGCTTGTTTTCGGAATAAAAGCATACGGAGAGGAAAATCTCCCCTCTGACCGCGGCGTTATAGTTTGCGCAAACCATACATCCTTCAGCGATGTTATCGTAATGTCTGCGGCAACCGATGTTCAGATCAAATACATGGCAAAAAAGGAGCTTTTTTCAGTTCCTATCGTCGGCCCTCTCGTAAAATCCCTGGGTGCTTATCCTGTTGACCGCAAGGGAGGAGACGTAGCAGCACTGAGAAAAACTGTCAGCCTTATTGAAGAAGGACATGCCGTAGGTATATTCCCCCAGGGAACAAGAAGCCCCGGCGTTGATCCCAGAACCACCTCTGTTCAGCACGGTGTAGGCCTTATCGCATACCGCGCAAAATGCGACGTCGTTCCCGTTTATATTAAAACAAAGGGTAACCACACACGCTTTTTCAGAAAAACTCAGGTTCATTTCGGAGAGCTCATCCCTTATGAGAATCTTGGATTTGAAAAGGGCGGCAAGGATGAATATAAGAATGCCGCAGAACTGATCTTTGACCGCATATGCTCCATCGGCGAAAGCCTTGAAAACAATAAGTAATGGCTACGATCAGAGTCGCAAAGCACGCAGGTTTTTGCTTCGGCGTTAAACGTGCTACAGATGTTGCGGAAAAAATGGCAGCCGAAAAAAATATTGAAAGCGGTAAGATCTATACCCTTGGCAGACTTATACATAACGACGGTTACGTTGCGGAGCTTAAGTCAAAGGGAGTGGGAGAGCTCAGCAGTGAGGATATCCCCGCTGTATGCCGCAGAGCCGAAAACGGCGAAAAAATCACAGTTATCATAAGAGCCCACGGAGAATTGCTTGAAAACCTTGAAATGCTTAAGCAGTGCGAGGAAAAAACAGGTAATCTCAAGGTGCTGGATTGCACCTGTCCTTACGTTAACAAGGTCAGAAAAATAGCAAAAGAAAATTCGGGAGAAGGCAAACTCTTTATCCTCATCGGAGCCGAGGAGCATCCTGAGGTTCGCGGAATCATCAGCTGCTGCCGCGGCGATAGTCTTGTTTTTGACAGCGCAGATGCTGTTCTCAACTGGATAAACTCCCCCAAAGCCCCCGATCCGGATAAGATTTCCGTTTCCGTTGCTGCACAGACTACACAAAAACTGTCAGAATGGAAAAAATCTTTGGAAATTATCGAAAAACTATATACAAATGCTAAAATTTTTGATACAATATGTAATGTTACGGAAGAAAGACAGACAGAAGTAAAGGAGCTGGCAGATAGCTCCGATGCGGTGATCGTTATCGGAAGCCGAGGATCCTCAAATACTGTCAAGCTCTTTGAGATATGCAAAAAAAGGTGCGAGAATACCTTTCTCTGCGAAAATGCAGAGGCACTTCGGGGATTGGTCATTCCCCAATGTAACACAATATCAATTGCTGCCGGTGCATCCACGCCGTTCAGTGTAATACAGGAGGTTAAAACCATGATTGAGCAAAAAGAAAATTTTGCTGAGATGCTCGAGCAGACCATGAAAACTATTAATCCAGGAGATATCGTCGTCGGTATTGTTACATCCGTCGCACAGAACGAGATCACTCTTGATCTCGGTGCTAAGACAACCGGCGTTATTGTACATGATAAGCTTACCGACGACCCCCAGGCAAAGCTGGATACTATGTTTAAGGTCGGCGATGAGGTTAAGGCAAAGGTAATCAGAGTTAGCGACATCGAAGGATTCGCTTACCTTGACAAGCTTCGTGTTGATTCCGAGGCAAACTGGATCGATATCGTAGCTAAGTACGAGTCCGGTGAAGCTGTTGAAGGCAAGATCGTTGAGTGCGTTAAGGGCGGACTCATCATCTCTATCAACGCAGTTCGCGTATTTATCCCCGCATCCCTCTCCGGCGTTGCTAAGGACGCAGGCGAGGCTGCTCTCCAGGCTCTCGTTGGCACTATCCAGAAGGTAAAGATCATCGAGATCAAGGAAGACCGCAAGCGTGCTTTCGCTTCTATCCGTGCTATTCAGCTCGAAGAGAAGAAGGCAAAGGAAGCTGCATTCTGGGCACAGGTTGAAGTTGGCCAGATCTATGAGGGTCCCGTAAAGAGCCTCACAAACTACGGCGCATTTGTTGATCTCGGCGGCGTAGACGGTATGGTACATACATCTGAGCTTTCCTGGAGACGTATCCGTCATCCCCAGGAGGTTGTAAGCGTTGGCGATGTTATCAAGGTATATATCAAGGCTCTTGATACTGATAAGGGCAGAATCTCTCTCGGCTACAAGACTGAGGATATGGATCCTTGGCACATCTTCAATGAGAAGTACTCCGTTGGCGATACAGCAAGCGTTAAGATCGTATCTCTCATGCCCTTCGGTGCATTTGCAGAGGTAGTTCCCGGCGCTGACGGTCTCATCCATATCAGCCAGATCGCAGACCATAAGATCGCAGCTCCCGCTGATGTTCTTAAGGTTGGTGACATTGTTGATGCAAAGATTACTGCTATCGACGATGAGAACCACAAGATCAGCCTTTCTATCCGCGCTCTTCTTGAGGAAGCAAACGCTTCCGAAGAGGCAGCTGAGGTTGCTGAGGACGCTGAGTAATTAAAACATAAAAGGACACCGCACGGTGTCCTTTTTCTTTATTATTTAACTGATAAATTCGAGTTTGTCGGGGGGATTATATAGGGAACTTTTTGAAAAAAGTTCCCTATAACCCTCAAAAACTTCAAAAAGGGAAAGAATAAATTCTGATTTATGTGCCGTCTGAAATTGTCTTAACCCGCAAGGGTTGACGTTCTCGGCGCCCCCTACGAAACACCAATTTCATCTCCCATATAAACTCAAGTTCATCGTTTCAATACTATTTGACAGAATCATTTGTTTGTGTTATACTGTCATTAATAATGAGATTAGGAGTACTACCATGGGAAAAATTAAGATTCTCTCAGAAACAACTAAAAACCCCATTTCTCTCATCGGCGAGAGAGCAGGAATCTGCTGGGGCGCTAACATAGAAAACACAGAAAGAAACTATAAAAGAGGCATTGACTGCATCGAAGCCGGCCATGGCAGAACTCTTGAATACGTAAATGTTGAGCTTGTAATTGACGGATACTCTGCCCGCGTTATCCGCGAGTGGTATACTCACCTTGGCGGCGCTCCCACACGTCTTCAGGCAAGCACCCGTTACATAGACTATAGCAATTTCGAATACGTTACCCCCCATAAAATTGCAAAGAACGACGAGGCAAAGAAGATATACGAGGACACCATGGCAGCTATCACAGAGGCGGGCAGAAAGCTTGAAGAGCTTGGCATCCCACGCGAGGACAGCGCAATGCTCCTCCCTCTCGGCATGACCACAAAGATCGTTGATAAGAGAAATCTCAGAAACCTCATCGATATGTCCCGCCAGAGAATGTGCACCCGCGCATACTGGGAATACAGAGAGCTTTTCAACGATATCTGCAATGCTCTCTACAATTATTCCGATGAATGGGCGTGCATTATCGAAACCCAAATGAAGCCTAAATGTGAGGTTCTTGGCTACTGCCCCGAGACCTACTGCTGCGGCAGAAAGCCGAAAAAAGAAAATTAAAAGAGAAAGTGAGAAGCAAACGCTTCTCACTTTGTTATATCTGAGTATGAAAATTACAAATATCAAAGACAAGCTGATAACCCTTGGCCTCGTTGCGGTCATCGTACTGGCAATGTATTTTCTGAATATCCGCTGCCCTTTCAAGGCGTTTTTCAAGATTCCCTGCCCCGGCTGCGGAATAACGCGGGCATACCTGAGCCTTTTGCGCCTTGATTTCAAAGCGGCATTCAATTATAATCCTATGTTCTGGTCCGTGCCGATGCTTTTAGTGCTTTATCTTTTTGATGGAAAGATATTCCCAAAGAAATGGTTAAATGCCTTTGTTCTTATAGGTATACTCGCAGGATTTTTCGTAGTTTGGGCAGTAAATATTATATTGATATAAAGACCAAAGGGCGGCCAAAGTGGCCGCCCTTTTTTGTTGTTAATTGGTTTTGAAATGGGACTCAGTTCCGTCACCTGCATTCTGCCTTACAATAATGCTCTCTGCGTCAAATTTGTAAGAGATTCCTTTTGCCTCTAATCGATCAATTATCAGTTGAATAGCTTCATCCTCGTCATAATCCACTTCATACTTAACGGATGTATCCCAAGGCTTATATATAAAAGGAATGCTGTTATCAATACACCAGTCTGTGGTCAAGCGGAGTATATAAAGATTTTTAAATTCACACCACAAACTCAACCAATAATCAGAACAATCAAGAGCATCTAAAAAGTACCAATGGAATTTTGAATCATCTATTCGCTCTATAAATTCTATTAATTTCGGATATATGCTCCTTTTTTTTTCAATAAATTTTGAGACTATTTCACTTCTTTGTTCCGTAATTATATTAGAGGATTTTACAAGTTTATGATAAAAAGGATGCTTTTTAAGATAGGAGTACAACAATTGCCAATAATCTTCATATTTTTCTATGAAACTCAATATCAGTTCAAACCTATAGATATCATAAAACTGAGGAACTTTTATCAGTCTATTAGTAAATTCTTCTGTCATATCAGATATTTCATATGAGCAATAATTTTTGTACGTAAATAGATCAAAGTACTGCTCATTACGCATGCTTATGCAATTGCTGACATCTCTTAAATCTAATAACATAGGGTTGCCTCTTTTTTAATAAAATATCATGCTTCCATACCATATATGAAATTTGCGTTTTCCATCGTGATAATGACCATAGTATCCACTATCATGGACTTCAGGGCACTCACCCCCCGAGAACTAAAGCTAATGCTTTGGCGTGCCCTTTTTTCTGAGTATAAAAAACAGTGTCGGTGACAATTATACTATCCTCATTAAAAACCTACCGATATCGGGGGAATAGTATCTGCTTTTGAGGCAGTGCGGCATTTACCGCCGCCCTTTGTTAGTTATTCAGTTGTGTCGTCGGAAGATACAGAACTGTTCTCCATGTTCTTTTCAATGTGTACTCCTGCAATTTGGGCTCCACCGGCGCCGTATAGATATTCATTTTTCCACTCATTGTCATTTATAATATTGAATGAATATATACCGATACTGTTTTGATCTGAACGATCAACAACACGCTCTCTTATAGCAATATTGTACTTCTGTGTTTCGGTTGAGATCAAATAACATGCTTTGATTTCTTTAATATGCTGCCCATCTTCCCTCATTTCGGATGTATTTAATCCGCCTAAAAACTTACATTCAACAATTTCTCCTTGAATATAATCAAAAAGCAAGGATATGTCTTCCTCGATATCCACATCATTTTCGCATACTGTTTTTGAAAACAAATCCTTAAATTCCGATTGATCTTTATTGTTAATAGATATGACCACGCGTTCCATTGTCATATTTATATGTTCCTTTGAGTTCATATTTTTGTTAGTATAGTTGCTAAACGGGTATATAGAACAAGCAGTCAAACAAAAAACGATCAAAGTTAAGAAACAAAAATAAAAATAATTTATTTTTTTACTTTGCATAATATTTATTCATCCTTTCCAGGATATTTGAAGAAACTCATTCCAAATAGCACTTCAGGCCTATTCTCACTAGGATTTAACTCAGCACTTGTCAGATTACGGTAATAATCTTCAAATAGCGTTTCGCGGTTATCGTGTATGTCATGTATATCATCATAGGTTTCCGTCGGTATAACGTATACTCTCGTACGCCCATGGAATATTTGTTTCAACCCTCATCCACCGCAAGCGGTCCCCCTTCCCCCGATCTGCGGGGGAAGGACTTATAGGGCGGCGGCATTTACCGCCGCCCTTTGGTCAGTTATTCAGTTTTCTGGCGAAGACACAGAATCATTCCCTATGTTTTGCTCAATGTTAATTCCTGCCGATTTCGGTTCGTTCTGTCCTCCGTATACATAGTCTTTTGCCCAATCATTTTCGCTTATGATGTCGAGGGAATATACTCCTATATTCGCTTTATCTACCGTGTCTCTTACGTACTCGCGTACTACAACATAGTACATCGCTTCGGGTGTTTCAAAATAGAAATATGAATCAATGTATTTTGTTACTTTACCATAATCAGTTCTTTTTGACGTATGTATTCCTGTTGTATAATCATAGCTTGTAATCTCACCTTGAATGAATTCAAAAAGGAGCACTATATCATCATCAAAATCAGATACTTCCTTGTAAATATTCTCAGCAAATAAAGATTTTAACATCATAGCATCTTCATTATTGATTGAGCTTACAATTTGAGCGATAGTATTTTTAGCTATAGCATTATCGTCCTGCAGATAAGGACTACTAAAATTTGGCACACAAGAGGTTAACTGCACCAATGAAATTAAGAACACAAAACATATACTTATCAACTTATTCATGGTTTCCCCTCTTTTCTGCATCTTCTTATACATTTCAATCGTAAATTTGAGTGATAACTTTTGAAGAAATTCTTCTCCATTCAGGGTAATCATTGAGAATATCTGCATATGATCGTGTGAGAACTCCACCCGGAATCTTACCTTCTGCTTTTGCCCTTTGAGAGTCAAATGAAAAACATTTAAAATTATCTCTAATACATGGATTTGAGAAATAATCTGTATCAATCATAACTGATAGAAATTCAATAAATTCTTTCACATAATCTTGCATTATCACTGCTACTGCGCCATATAAGTTACTACGCCATATATCAGCTTGTTGAATCTCTTCTTTGGAATATTTTTGCCAAAATTTCTTTTGAGGTAATACCGTTGGCCTCTCAATTAATTTTATTAACTCATCGAACGATAACTGCGGTATTAATTCAAATCCATTTTCTTGTCCCCAGCCAAAATCATACAATAATCTTTTACGGTATATATCTCCGTTTTCAGTATTTATGTAAAGATCATCTTGATATTTTGAAAAAACTGTCCCTTCATAATCGGGATAGAAGTGAATTGTAATATAAAAATATCGTTTCATATATTCCCCCAATCTCATTCAAAAATATGAATGATCATTTCTCTGCTTTCGGGCATAAGTATTTACGGCAGCGCGGCATTTACCGCCGCCCTTTGGGTCAGTTATCCCGACGTTGCGGTTGAGGAAATAAAGCTATTCTTTGTCTTATCGGTAGTTTTCTTTCTGCACTTCAACAAAATAATAATTACAACAGTCGCAACTAAAGCAATAAATAAAGCGACAGATGCTATTGTTTGTAGAAACAACGTATTGCCGGAATCATATATAATTGATTCTTCGTTATTTCCACCGACACTTACAAGCCTTGAAAACTTTCCTCCGGATAGAACATCAACTATTTTACTATCATTTTCAATACGATATATCGTTTCGCCCATTTTTACTGTGGGTCTTTCTCTTCCTTGTCTGGATTGAAAAAACACACTTGAAGTTGATGTAATAAGAACTTCAGAAACGGACACTAAATTACCGTTAAGATCAATTTCTACCATTGTGTTTATAAAAAAGATGCAAATGTTCTCGCCGTGAAAATCCAGTCCATAATGATCAGTATACTGTAAGTCAAAATCAATAATACTTATCGGCAATTGATGCTCATCAAGAATTAAGATTTTACTATTATCTAACCCAATAGCCAAATATCCGTTTTCAGAAACAGCAAAGGATATTATGGAATCGTTTATATTGTCCACATTAATGCTATCAGAATCGGTTTGTATATTCAAAGAATCATAATACCGCTTTGCTTCTACAGAGGGATAAATATTAATATCTAACTCAGGGTTGTCGTAGTAGACAGATAATGAACTTATAGGTAAGGAAAACATTGTAGCAATAAAAATAATAACAATCAGTATCTTTTTTGCTAAATTCATTTCAAATATCACCTCGTGTTGCATTACTCAAATAAATTGGCCTTTGTAATAGTTTCGGTGTTTGATATACTTATATTTACATCCCATGCCCCATCCTCGTTAGTGTTTGGCCAAGCTATACCTGTGGAACGAGTTATTCCTATGTATGCATTGTTTGGATGATCCTTGTTAGGGATTATATTTACTCCATAACCAAATAATGCAGAAATAGGTGAATAAGGTATTGGTACTGCTTCTGTGGCGCCAATAAGATATCCCTCTCCTTCTAAATAATCTACAGTTGGTGCAGTTGTTATTGTTTCAAATGTTTGTGACGATACTGTAAAATTACCTGCTGATACAAAACTACCAGCATATCCCCATTGCAAAGCGATGTTTCCTTGGGTATCAGTAGAGCACATGATTTGAACCTCAACAGATACTATGCCCAAAGTTAAGCAAAGGTTCTGCCCCAATGTATAAGTTCCTGTAGTTTGAATTTTTTTCTTGTTATTGTTTTCATCAACAGAAACATTGGAATAACCGCCACCGCAAGCATCGATTCCTCTAACATGTCGCATTCCAGAGTAATCCACGTTAATTACGGGATTATTTCCACAATACGCAAACATATTGTTTCCGTCAAAATCCTGATTGGTCGTAGTATATGCATCCGCATTAATAAACCTACCAATATCAGGTGAATAGTATCTGCTTCGGAGGTAGTAGAACCCCGTCTCGCTATCATACATATATCCGCGGTAACGGAAGGGATTGAGGAGGCCTACATGAGTTGGCGAAGTGACGGTGTTTCCGTTGGGGTCGTAGAGATACTCTACCGATTTACTACTGTCTCCATTATAGGTCTTTTAGATAGGGCGGCGGCATTAAACCGCCGCCCTTGGGTTAATTATTTAGTGATTTTAAACCTTACCTTGTATTTACCACTCTTGAACCCACATTCTAATTACGTTGCAATCATCGTCTATTGCCACGTGGCACCCATGCATATCTATTAACTCGTCAGTGCCTTTTCTATATTGCTTTTTTGTATAATCCAAACGCCAAATACCATCCTCTGTGGCATGTACAATAGATCTCAATTCATATTCTATTGAGTTACTGCCGTTTCGCCATTGATCAGCAATATCCTCACCAATTAAAACCGCATCATCAAAAGAGTTTAGAGAAGTATTATCGATAGTAATTTCAAATTCTTCAGTGTTTACTGTAAATCCGGCTTTGTCCCAATCAACTTCCAAATGATCAACTTCTAAAAAACTTGTAGCTGTATCAGTTGTATCGTCCGTGTCAGATATACCGTTATCCTTTATATTTACCACACTATTGTCTTTCACACAACTACACATAGCCATTAATAACAAACAATTCAAAAGGACAAAAATTATTATTTTGATTTTCATAATGCCATCCTCCTAGGGCGTTGGCCAATTAGTATATGCACAACCAAAACCGCATGGTTCGCTGGTATGCTCATCCCACAATGATTGGAATAGCATAGTCAGTTTATTTTTCTCTCCAGGAGTCAAGGGCCTCGGAGAAACTGTACACACAGAATAATCAAAACTATCCCTGGAAACATCATATCTCATTAAGTTTAACGATGGCCCAACGACATAGGCATTAAGCCCTAGTCTCTTAGCTTCCGGAATATCGCCTTCGGTTGCTCCTATTTCTTTTCCTGAAAAATCGTTGCCGATAGGATGTGTATGTGCTGTTGCAACTGCTGTAGTTCCTTCAGGAACAGTTATAGGAATGTTAACCCTATGAGGATGACCTAATACTGGTTCCGTATAATTATAGGTTGTTTCTCCATCTGATGTGTTTGAATATATTACAGTTCCATATTCGTATCGTATGTAACTGGTAGTGCTATACGTTTCTTCCGAAAACGCCTTTGCTGCTTCATCTGCTGTTTTATATGGTAACGACTTGGATTCTTTCTTTGAACAACTGGTCGTTGTAAGTAGGACTGCGGCTACTGCGATGATACCAACAACAATTCCCCAAAAACATCCGGAAGTATCAACACGCATAACAGGGTTGTTACCACAATACGCAAACATATTGTTTCCATCAAATCCCTGACCGGTAGAAACCAACCCATCCGCATTAATAAACCTACCAATATCAGGTGAGTAATATCTGCTTCGGAGATAATAGAATCCCGTTTCACTATCATACATATATCCGCGGTAACGGAAGGGGTTAAGTAGGCCTACATGAGTAGGCGAAGTGACGGTGTTTCCGTTTGCATCGTGTAGATATATGTGTTAAGGCAGGTCGGCTTTTCAGCCGCCCCTTGGGGTAGTTATTCGGTTGTTCCGCTCGAAGACACAGAGCCGTCCCCTGTCTTTTCCTGTCTTTCAAGATATTTCTGGGAAAGCATCAAATTCATCGTTTTTCATTGAGGAATCCCAAAGCTTATGTCGTATCCCATCCGTTGTTACTATATTGAACTCTCTGTTTTTCTTTGTAAATTTCAATGA
>JAZTXZ010000126.1:0-25265 GCA_045636685.1 Candidatus Avispirillum sp.
AGCATGGAGATGGGAGTAACTGAAATTCTTTTGTTGATGATCGGAATGCCGTAAAGAGCCTCGATATCCTCACCTGTCTTAACAAGGTTTCCTGCAAGACGGCAGATCTTATTGTAGACCTTTTCGCAGGAGGCATCGATATCTGTATCACAGCAATCGAGAAGGGAGATACCCATTGTGATGGTACGGATGTCAAGGTTGTCATCCTGTATCATCTTAATGGTTTCCATAATATCGCCAAGGGTGTGCATCATGATAGAAAACCTCCTAGCTTAGATTCTGTGCATGGAGTTGAAGATGTCTTCGTGCATGAGGCTGATCTGCATGCCGAGGTCATCTGCAAGAGTGTTGAGGTCTGTACGGAGATGAGCCATGTCGCATCTTGTGTCGGAGATATCAACGAGCATTACCATTACGAACATATCCTGAAGGATAGACTGAGTAACGTCGGATACGTTTGCATAGTTTTCTGCGCAAACGGTGCTTACTTTAGCAAGAATACCGATGGTGTCCTTGCCGATAACGGAAATTATAGCTTTCATTTTGATGAATCCTTTTCTTATTTGTTTATGATCTTTTCGCCGTCGTAAACGAGGATGCCGTGGCCTTCTCCGGCCTTGTTTCCAGCAGCGAGCCAATCGGCATATGCGCGCTGAAGGGAAGAGTTTCTGGGGAGTGCGGATGCGTCGCCATGCCAGTCAACGTTGAATATTCTCCAGCAGTCGCCGAAGCCATTGTCTTCCCAGGAATGAACGATATCAAAATTGTCCATAAAACGGAGGATGTTTGAGCCCTTAGTCAAGAACTCGTAGTGCTTGGGATAGAGGAGCCATGAGCCGCACTCCACAACCATCTTACCGTCATGGATAAACTTAGGATAGTATTTCTCCATAAACTTGTATGCGCGGCAGAGGGAATCGTCAACGGATTCCTGTGTGAGAGGGCCGCTTGAAGGAATATGAAGATTGATTATAGGTGTTTCGGAGTTGAGCTCAATTCCGCAGACGGTGATAGGATGCTCTGTTGCAAAGTGGGTTGCAAACTCATACTGAAGTCTGCCTATCTCAAAGCGGTCGAGAACAAATGCTCCGTAAAACCAGGAGGCAACGAATGAACCCCAGACGCCGTGCATCTTGTAGCACTCCATAAGCTTGTAGCGCATATCGCGGGCTGTATCGTAGTAAACGTCGAGTGGGAGCCCTCTTTTTTCATACATTACCTTGAGATGCTTGAGAGCGCATACAAAGCAGAGAAACTGGGTGGTTCTGCCGTCCATCTCAACTTCGTTTCCTGCCTTTGCGGCAAGAACTATAAATTCGCCGAAATTGGTTCGGTCGTTTTCTTCATATTCGGAAAGGTACTTGTCAAAAACCTTTTTGCAGCTGTCGCAGGACATAAGCTTGTCGTAGCTTTCAAGAAGAGCTTTTGCAGCTTCCGCGGGATAATCCTGCATTTCAAAGAATTTAATCATATAATCTCTCATAAAATCAATTCCTTTTCGGATAATAGATAATTATATACATTATAAGTTGGCAGACTCTAAAAATCAATAGAATTGAGGAAAGAAAGGTTTTAATGTTTTTTAGAAAAAATGTTGTTTTTATGCAGGCTTTATGGTATAATCAATAAATATTAAATTGGATAAGTATTTTTCGGAGGTAATTATGCTTGACGAAATTAAAATGATAGCAGACAGAGTTCGCGAACTTCGCGATATTCTGGAAGTTGAAGATACAATCCTTGCAGAAAAGATAGGTGTAAGTGTTGAGCAGTATCGCGCTTATGAGAATGCTGAGGATGATATTCCCGTAGGTAAGCTTTATCTTATCGCTGCAGAGCTTGGTGTGGATCCTACCGTGCTTCTTTCCGGACAGACTCCCCGTATGGAGGACTATACAGTCATCCGCGGCGGTAAGGGTGTAACAGTTGAGAGATATGCAGGCTATCGCTTCACATCCCTTGCATTTAATTTTAAAAACCGTGATATGGAGCCTATGATCGTTTCTCTTCTTCCTCAGGACGAGCAGCCCGAGCTTGTAACCCATGCAGGTCAGGAATTTAACTATGTTCTCGAGGGCAAGGTTGCCGTAACCATTGGCAAAAAGACTCATATCCTCGAGGCAGGAGACAGTGTGTATTTCAATCCCGCACTTCCTCACGGACAGCATGCCGTTGATGCACCTGCAAAATTTCTTACAGTAATTAATGAATGATAAAGGACTAAGACAGAAAAATGAATCTTCTTTCAAAATTCCTCCCCAGAGTAGAGTTTGACTCATACGAGGATTTTAAGAAAAACTATAAAGTGGAAGTGCCCGAGGGCTTTAATTTTGCATATGATGTTGTAGACGAGTATGCCCGTCTTTGCCCCGAAAAGCAGGCACTTATACATATCGATGAAAACGAAAAGGTAACCAGATACACCTTTGCAGATATAAAGAGACTTTCCGATAAAAGTGCAAATCTCCTTCGCGCTTACGGTATCGGAAAGGGCGACGCAGTTATGATGATGATGAAAGAGCGCCCTGAGGCGTGGATCCTTATTTGCGCTGTGAATAAGCTTGGTGCAGTCATCATCCCCGCAACATATCAGCTTACCCCAAAGGATATCGTTTATCGCTGCGAGGCGGCAAACGTAAAAATGATCTGTATGGCAGAGGACGAAGAGGTTATTCGCCATATGAGAGATTCAAGAGAAAAGTGTACTACTCTTGATAAGGTGTGCCTTGTGGGAGAAAATATCTCAGAGCGTTACGGCAACGAATTTGTTGACTGGAGAAGTGAGGTTGAAGAGGCAGATGAATCCTTTGAGAGAGTAGCAAATGAAAACTCCGATACAATGCTTATCTACTTTTCCTCTGGCACAACAGGTATGCCCAAGATGATCGCCCATAACTTTACATACCCTCTCGGACATATTACAACAGCAAAATATTGGCATCACGTAGAGGACGACGGAGTTCATTTCACAATGGCAGACTCCGGCTGGGCTAAATTTGCATGGGGAAAGATATTCGGTCAGTGGATCGGCGGTACTGCCATCGTTGCATTCGATACAGGACGCTTTAATCCCGAAATGCTGATGCGCGTTATCGGTGAGGTACGCCCCACAACCTTCTGCGCTCCCCCCACTATCTATCGCTTCCTTATTAAAGAGGATCTCTCCAAGGGAGATTTCACTTCTATCCACCATTGTACAACAGCGGGCGAGCCTCTTAACCCCGAGGTTTTCGACCGCTTTAAGGAGGCAACAGGCCTTGAGATCCACGAGGGCTTCGGTCAGACCGAGTCCAGCGTAATCATGGCAAACTTCGGCTGGGATAAGATCAAGCTTGGTTCCACCGGACTTCCTTCACCTCTTTATGATATCGATATCATTGATGAAGAAGGTAACTCATGCGAGGATGGTGTTGTAGGCCGAATCGTTGTAAGAAATGCAGTTGCGGATCGCCCTGTAGGTCTGTTCTTTGAATATAAGAACGACGAAGCTGCAATGGAAAAAGCGTGGTATAACGGAATGTACGATACAGGCGATATGGCATGGCGCGATTCCGACGGCTATCTCTGGTTTGAGGGCAGAAGCGATGACGTTATCAAGTGCTCAGGCTACCGCATCGGACCCTTCGAGGTAGAGAGCGCTCTTATGACACACCCTTCAGTTCTTGAGTGCGCAGTAACTGCAGTACCCGACCCCGTGCGCGGTCAGGTAGTAAAGGCAACCATCGTACTTGCGAGAGGATTTGAGGCATCCGACGAGCTTAAAAAGGAGCTTCAGAACCACGTTAAGAAGGTAACAGCGCCCTATAAGTATCCCCGAGTTGTAGAGTTCGTAAAGGAGCTTCCCAAGACTACAAGCGGAAAGATCAAGAGAACAGATATAAGAAAGAGCGATGCTGAAAAAGCAAACGCTTAAATTTTGATAATGAAAATGTAAATTCTATAATTGTAGGGGGAGACGTCCCCGACTCCCCGATTGCAGACGTATCGCCTAGCAATATACGTTATTTAGGTTCGCGGGACGCCGAGGACGTCGTCCCCTACAAAGAGAAATTACATTGCAGAAAAAACTTTCAAAAAACTATTGACAAACACATATTGGCATGGTATACTAACGGAGCAAAAAGAAGAAGAACGTACTCCGTTCTCACCGTGCCGCAAGGGCGAGCATCGGTTTGATACAGAAAGTTTCCCCGAATAGGGGTGTTTTGTGCGGAGTATAATTCCGCACTTTTTTATTGCCTATCAACTTTTTGGGGGTGTTTTGCCATAAGCGCAAAAGAGCTTTTTATCAATGACGATATCAGAGCGAAGGAAGTTCGTCTCCTCGATGAGAACGGTGACCAGCTCGGTATCAAGAGCCTCGATGAGGCAAAGGAATATGCGAACGAGAAGGGTGTAGACCTTGTTTGTATCGCACCTCAGGCTACTCCTCCCGTATGCCGCGCAATGGACTACGGTAAGTACCGCTACGAGCAGCATAAGAGAGAAAAAGAGCAGCAGAAGAAGCAGCAGACAGTCGTTATCAAGGAAGTTCATCTTTCCTGCCGTATCGACAAGCACGACTTCGACACCATGGCAAACCGTGCCATCAAGTTCCTGAATGAAGGTAACAAGGTTAGAGTAACTCTTCGCTTCAAGGGAAGAGAAATGGCGCATCAGGAGCTCGGTAAAGAGGTAATGATGAAGTTTGCAGAAACCTGCTCTGAGGTTTCCACTCTGGATAAGAAGCCTACTCTCGAGGGTCGTCAGCTTATGATGTTCCTCGTTCCCCTCAAGGGACCTGCCAGAAAGACCGAAAAGGCTCAGAAGGCAGAGGCAGCTGTCGAAGAGACAGAAGAATAAGTTCACAATCCGCGGCAATGCCGCAAATACAAACCGAAAGGACTAATAAAAATGGGAAAGATCAAGACACATAAGGCATCTGCGAAGCGTTTTTCCGTAACCGGTACAGGTAAGGTAAAGATGCATCACAGCTCTCACCGCCACAACCTCAGCACAAACAAGACTGCAAAGCAGAAGAGACACCTTCGTTCCGCTGATATCCTCAGCCCTGCGATGGAAGCAAACGTTAAGAGACTTATCATGAAGTAATCCCTCGGGGATATCAATCACTATCGGATAGAAAGGATTTAGAAAAATGGCAAGAGTAAAAGGCGCAATGATGACGCGCAAGAGAAGAAATAAGGTACTTAAGGCAGCGAAGGGTTACTGGGGCGCAAAGTCCAAGCACTTCAAGATGGCTAAGCAGGCCGTAATGAAGAGCGGTAACTACGCTTATATCGGCAGAAAGCAGAAGAAGAGAGAGTTCAGACAGCTCTGGATCGCTCGTATCAATGCTCAGGCAAAGGCAAACGGCATGAACTATTCTCAGTTCATGAACGGCCTCAAGAAGGCAGGCATCAACCTCAACAGAAAGATGCTCTCCCAGATCGCTATCGAGGATAAGGCTGCATTTGCAGCACTCGTAGAGAAGGCAAAGGCTGCTCTCTAATTATGAAAACAAGAACCCTCGCGCGTATGCGCGTGGGTTCTTTTGCGTAAAAAAGGAAAATCTATGCATACATATATTTCATCAAGAACGAATCCTACAGTTCAGCTTCTTGCAAGTCTTGAAAAGAAAAAATACCGTGAGGCCGAGGGGCTTTTCCTCTGTGAGGGAAGAAAGCTTTGCGCGGAAGCTCTCGGCAGATGTACTGTCAGATACGCTGTCCTTCGCGAGGATAAGCAGGAAAGCGCACTTTTAGAGCTTTGCGAAAAGAGCGGTGGCGAGATCATTGTTCTGTCTGAAAGTGCTTTTTCAAAGATCTCTCAGGACTCAACTCCCGACGGAATCGCGTTTGCAATTGAGATTGAAAATAATGCCACTGAAAGTTTTGAAGGCGAAAAGGTAGTTATGCTGGACTGCGTCCGTGACCCCGGAAACGTGGGAACTATCGTCAGAAGTGCGGCAGCATTTGGCTTTGACAGAGTAATACTTTCGGACTCTGCTGATATATATAATCCTAAGACAGTTCGTGCTACAATGGGCGCTGTCTTTAAAATGAAATTTACGGTAACAGAGTCCTCGAAAGATGTTATAGAAAAGATGAAGGGGGAAGGCAGAAGAGTTATTGCTGCTGCCCTTGGCGAGAGCGCACTCACACTCGGTGAGTCCGAGCTTTTCGATAGCGACTGTATCGTTATAGGCAACGAGGGCCATGGAGTTTCAGAAGAGACTCTTCTCGGTTGTACCGATGTTATAAAAATCCCCATGACAGATAAAACAGAAAGCCTCAATGCGGCGGTTGCGGCATCAGTCATTATGTGGACTCAAGGAATGGGCAAGTGAAATGAAGGATAAAAGAAAGTATTGGATATGGCTTTCTCATATGGCAGGCGCAGGCTCAAAAACTGCGGTTAACCTTATTAGAAGGTACTCGGATGCAGAGGCTGTTTATAAATGCTCTGTGGAGGATCTTTCAAATAGCGGAGTCGGAATAGATAAAAGAGTTCTTGCACGTCTTGCATATAAGGATCTTTCCGAGGTCGAAAGTATACTGGACTGGTGTGATAATAACCGTGTAAAGGTCATAGTTCCCACAGATAAAGAGTATCCGAAAAGTCTTCTTTCTTTGCAGGATGCTCCCATGGTTCTTTATGTTCACGGAAATCTTTGCGATTTTGATAATACCCTTTGCTGTGCCATGGTTGGAACCCGCAAAATGAGTGAATACGGAAAAAGCATAGCATATGAGCTTGGAGCAGGTCTTGCCTTTGGCGGTGCCTGTGTTGTCAGCGGAATGGCAAGAGGAATCGATGCCATGGCGATGACCGGTGCCCTGGAAGCGGGCGGCTCTGTGGTTGCGGTCCTTGGATGCGGTATTGATGTGGTATATCCCAAGGAACATGAAAAGCTCTATTTGAAAGTTCTTGAAAAGGGAGCAGTAATAACAGAATATGCTCCCGGGGTTTCTCCCAAGGGATATCATTTTCCTGTAAGGAACCGTATTATAAGCGGACTTTCTCAGGCGGTATGCGTTGTGGAGGGAGATATGAAAAGCGGATCTCTCATAACTGCCCGCCATGCAATATATCAAGGCAGATCCATTTATGCAGTCCCCGGCAGAGTGGGAGAGAAGGGTGCACAGGGAACAAATTATCTTTTAAAGGAAGGTGCAACTCCCGTAACCGAGGCTTCTGATATTCTTTCGGATTTTGAGTTTGTATATCCTCTTTCAATAAATATCAGAGGAGCACAGCCCCATATTTCAGCCGATGAAGCAGCGGAAAAGCTCTCAGTTGGAAATAAAAAGGCCAAGAACAAGGTAAAGAAATCAGAAAAAACGGAAAAAGTAAAAAAAGAAAAGCCTAAAAAAGGTGAGAGCCCATTCCCGAAAGAGGAAAAGCTGTCGCCTTCACATATAGATATTGATTCTCTGGGAGAAACAGAGAAAAAGATATTTGATTATATGGATCCGGATAAACCTATGCTCTGCGAGGAGATTGCAGAGGGAGGCTTTGATCTGTCTCAGGTAATGGTGTCATTGACTCTTCTTGAGATCGCAGGAGCAGTGGAAGCAGGTGCTGGCGGCTATTATCTTAAGCGCGCTGCGGATTTTGGCGGAGAGCCGGAATATATTACAGAAGATGACAGTGGATTGTAAACAATTCTGCTCAACAAAAAATAGTGTTGCAAATTTTAAAAAGTATGATATAATATTGAACTACTACGGAAATTAATAATATAAGGAATGGATTATAATAATGACCAATCTTGTAATAGTTGAGTCACCGGCAAAAGCGAATACTATTAAAAGCTATCTGGGCCAGAGCTACAAGGTAGTGGCTTCAAAGGGCCACGTGAGAGACCTTCCCAAATCCACAATGGGTATCGATATCGAGAATGATTTCGAGCCTCATTATATAAATATCAGAGGAAAAGGCGATCTTATCAAGGAGCTTAAAAAAGAAGCAAAAAAGGTAGACCGTGTATTCCTCGCAACTGACCCTGACCGTGAGGGCGAGGCGATCTCCTGGCACCTTGCGGTTTCCCTTGGCATTCCTGTTGATAAGGTCAACAGAATTACCTTTAATGAGATCACAAAAACTGCTGTAAAAGAGGCTATCAAGGCCCCCAGAGAGCTTGATATGGATCTTGTAAATGCACAGCAGACAAGAAGAATATTTGATAGAATCGTTGGTTATAAGCTTTCTCCCTTCCTTTGGAAGAAGGTCAAGAGCGGTCTTTCAGCAGGACGTGTTCAGTCAGCAGCTACAAAGATCATCGTTGAAAGAGAAAATGAGATCCGTGCATTTGTTCCTCAGGAGTACTGGACTGTTGAAGCAGTTATAGAAACTGAAAAGGGTGCATATCTCACCGTTCGCTATTTTGGTGATACGGCAACACGTGAGAAGATAGAGCTTACTTGCGGCGCTGATGCTGAAAAGATAAATAAAGCTGTTGAGGGACAGCCCTTTACTGCAGTTGAGGTAAAGAAGGGAACAAAGATCAAGTCTCCCGCTCCTCCCTTTACAACATCTACTCTCCAGCAGGAGGCATCAAGAAAGCTTAACTTCCAGTCTCAGAGAACTATGAGAGTTGCGCAAGAGCTTTATGAGGGTATCAACCTCGGAAGCGACGGCGGCGTTCAGGGTCTTATTACCTATATGCGTACGGACTCTCTCAGAATTGCATCAGAGGCGCAGAATGCAGCTCTTGATTATATCAAGGAGAAATACGGAGAAAAGTATTGCCCCGCAACTCCCCGTGTTTATAAGTCAAAAGCAACGGCACAGGATGCTCACGAAGCGATCCGTCCTTCCTCTATGAAGCATGATCCTCAGAAGGTGAAAAAGCATCTTTCTACAGATCAGTACAGACTTTATAAGCTCATATGGGACAGATTTGTTGCAAGCCAGATGGAAGGTGCAGAGCTTGCTACAGTAGTTGCAGACTTTGACTGTAAGGGTAACCTCTTCCGCACTCGCGGCTATACTGTAAAGTTTAACGGTTATATGGCTGTTTATGAGGAGTCTCAGGATGAGGTTGATGAGGATAAGAACAAGAAGCTTCCTCCCGTTGCAGAAGGCGATATCCTCAAAAACCATTCTGTAGAGGGTACTCAGCATTTCACGGAGCCCCCTGCAAGATATACGGAAGCATCCCTTATCAAGTTCCTTGAGGAAAAGGGAATAGGAAGACCCTCCACATATACACCTATCATCACAATTATCACAACTCGCGGATACGTATCCCGTGACGGTAAATCCCTTGTTCCCACTCCCCTCGGAGAGGTGACAACAAAGCTTATGACAGAGCATTTCCCCGATATCGTAGATTATAAGTTCACTGCAAGCATGGAGGACCGTCTTGATGCGATTGAAGCAGGCGACGCGGAAATGATCAGCGTTCTTCATAGCTTCTATGACGGATTTAAGGTGGAGCTTGACCGTGCTATGGAGTCTGTTTCCAAGGATGATATTGAGATCCCTGTTGAGGAAACAGATATTATCTGCGATCTTTGCGGAAGTAAGATGATAGTAAAGAATGGCAGATTCGGTAAGTTTGCTGCTTGTCCTAATTATCCCACATGTAAGAGCACAAAGCCTCTTGTAAAAAAAGAGGTAGGAACAGAGGAGAAAAAGCAGGAGATCGCTCCCTTCAAGTGTGAGCTTTGCGGAGGAGATATGATCCTCAGAACCGGAAAGTTCGGTGCATTTTATGCTTGTGCCAAGTATCCTGAATGTAAGTTTACAAAGCAGAAGGTTCGCGAACTTGGCGTAAAATGTCCTGAATGCGGCAGCGAGGTAATTACTAAGTTCGGCAGAAACAGAACTGTATTCTATAGTTGCTCAAAGTATCCGGAGTGTACCTTCTCATCATGGGATATGCCCACAAAGGAAAACTGTCCCGACTGCGGAGGCATGCTTTTCGCAAAGAAGGGCAGAAATCAGCTTGTATGCAAAAAGGATGGATGCGGCTTTAAAAAGGACGCACCCAAGTTAGAGACAGAAGAAGCTGTAGAAACAGAAAATTAATTAATTTATAGGGGTAACTTCGGTTGCCCCTATAGAAGGATTTAAGAAAGGCATGTGACGTGAATATGGAAATTAAGGTGCTCGGCGCAGGCCTTGCAGGATGTGAAGCGGCATGGCAGGCGGCAAAAAGAGGAGTTTCTGTAAAGCTTTATGAAATGAAGCCGGATAAGAAGTCTCCCGCTCATAGCTATAACGGTTATGCGGAGCTTGTATGCTCAAATTCTTTAAGAGGAAGCGATGTCACTCAGGGAGTTGGCCTTCTCAAAGAAGAGATGCGCCGTCTTGGCTCTCTTATAATGGAGGCAGCGGATGCCACTGCAGTTCCCGCAGGCGGATGCCTTGCGGTTGATCGCTATGCGTTTTCCGATTACATAACCAAAAAGATAAACGAACATCCTCTTATAACTGTAGTTGATGGCGAAGTGTGCGAGATCCCCGAGGACGGTATTTGCGTCGTTGCAACGGGACCTCTTACGAGTGATGCCCTTGCAGGAAAAATATCCGAGCTTGTTGGCGGAAAGAAGCTTTCCTTCTTTGATGCGGCGGCTCCGATTGTTGATTTTTCAACTGTCGATATGTCAAAGGCATTCTTTGCTTCAAGATATGATAAAGGAACGCCCGATTATATCAATTGCCCTATGACCGAAGAGGAGTATAAGGCATTTTATAATGCGCTTATCACCGCTGAAGAGGCGCAGCTTCATGATTTTGAAAAGGGCGAGGGTCTTAAAGTCTTTGAAGGCTGTATGCCCGTTGAGGTAATGGCAAAAAGAGGAGAGGATACTCTTCGCTTTGGCCCGATGAAGCCTGTCGGTATCCATCATCCCGAAACAGGAGAAGGATACTATGCGGTCGTTCAGCTTCGCCGTGAGGACGAGGCAGGAACCATGTTCAATATTGTTGGATTTCAGACGCACCTCACATTTCCCGAGCAGAGAAGAGTGTTCCGCATGATTCCCGGCCTTGAAAATGCGGATTTCCTCAGATACGGAGTAATGCATAGAAATACTTTCCTTAATTCCCCCGGACTGCTTTCAAGAGAGTATTCGATGGATTGCCGTCCCGAGCTTTACTTTGCGGGTCAGATGACCGGCGTTGAGGGCTATGTGGAATCTGCAGGCTCAGGCTTTGTTGCAGGTCTTAATGCGGCAAGAAGAGCTATTGGTAAAGATCCCTATATTTTCCCCGATACCATGATGATCGGCGCAATGGCAAAATACGTAAGCGAGGGCGGTCAGGCTGATTTCCAGCCCATGAACGCAAATTTCGGCCTTGTTGCAAGAAGCCCTGAGAAAATCAAGGGCGGAAAGAAGGCCCGCTATCAGTTCTATGCAGAGCGTGCTCTTGCAGAGACAGACAGAATTACAGATCAGGAAGAATTGTAATATGAACAGTACAGCAGCACTTCCTCTCGCAAAGGAGCTTCTTGAGGAGAGGATAGGATATAAATTTAATAATCCCCAGCTTCTCGCAGAGGCGTTGACTCATTCATCCTATGTGAATGAGCATAAGGGCAGAGGGGAAGCTCTTATATGTAACGAGCGCCTTGAATTTCTCGGGGACTCGGTCCTTTCCGTAATTGTTTCCAAATATCTTTTCAATGAGTATTCCTCCCGCCAGGAGGGAGATCTCACAAAGATCAGAGCGGCGGTGGTTTGTGAAAAAGCCCTTGCAAAATATGCAAAGGAAATTTCCCTCGGAGACTATCTTTCCCTCGGAAACGGAGAGGATAAAAATAACGGCAGACAGCGAGCATCTATAACGAGCGATGCCTTTGAAGCACTGCTCGGAGCGCTTTTCATTGATACAGATTATAATGCGGAAAGAGTATCTGTGTTTCTTTTGCCCTTTGTGAAAAAAGAGATAGACTTTATCCGTAAAGGCGAAGCCTTCACAGATTATAAAACTGCCCTCCAGCAGATAATCCAGCAGGGAAATACGGAGAGACTTGTATATACTGTCGTATCCGAAAATGGTCCCGACCATGATAAGACATTCACAGTTGAGGCAAGACTTAATTCCAACGTTATCGGTGTGGGTACAGGCTCTTCCAAGAGATCGGCAGAGCAGGCGGCGGCAAAGGAAGCTCTTTCTCTTTTTGGTGCCGATGAAACACTTGATGCATAAGGCGGCATAAATTGAAGCATATAAATATACCGATATTCATACAGCATATGGGCTGCCCCAATCAATGCGTGTTCTGCGATCAGCACGCAATTTCGGGCGCCCATTCTTTTTCTTTTGAAAAAGTAAGAGAGGACATAGAAGAAGTTCTTAAAACTGCCGGCGACGCAGAATGCGAGATCGCATTTTTCGGCGGCTCCTTTACGGGTATAGACAGGAGTCTCATGATAAAGCTCCTTGATATGGCAGAGGAGTATGTAAAAAAAGGGTTTGTAACAGGGATTAGAATGTCTACCCGCCCCGATTATATTTCCCGGGAAATATGCAGTATACTTCATAGATATACGGTTAGCCAGATCGAGCTGGGAATACAGAGCTTTGATAATAAGGTGCTGGAGATGTCCCGAAGAGGCCATAGAGCAGAGGCATCGTATCAGGCCATGAGACTTCTTAAAAAAGAAGGTTTTTCCGTGGTGGGTCAGATGATGACAGGCCTTCCGGGGGCTGATATTGAAAGCGAAAAGGAGACTGCCCGTATAATATGCGAGGAGGGCGCCGATAACGCAAGGATTTATCCTTGTATTGTGTTCAAAAATACCCCTCTTGAAAAGATGGTGCGGGATGGCGAATATATTCCTATGACTGTTGATGAGGCTGTTGAAAGAAGTGCCGCCGCATATAGAGTTTTTCTCGAAAACAGGGTGGAATGTCTGAAGATAGGGGTGCATGAATCTGAAAATCTTCATTCTGAAAATTCGTATTTTGCAGGTCCCAATCATCCTGCCATAGGCGAGCTGATTCGAGGGAAAATATACTGCGAAAATATTCTGAAGGCACTTGAAAAAGAGAAAATTGAAGGCAAGGAATTGACAGTATTTGTGCCAAAGGGAGATACTTCTATGGCAACAGGACAGAAACGTTGTTATAAGTCATATATTGTTGAAAAAACAGGTGTAAAATCCTTGAAAATCCTTGAAAAAGATAGCCTCAAGAGGTATAATATATCTATTGACATAAAATAAAGAAGAAGAAAGGGAGGAATTAAATGTATCTTAAAACGCTTGAACTGCATGGATTCAAATCCTTCCCAGATAAAACAGTGCTCCACTTCAATCCCGGCTCTACGGTAATCGTAGGACCTAACGGAAGCGGAAAATCAAATATAACAGACGCCATGAGATGGGTTCTCGGAGAGATATCCACAAAGAATATCCGAGGAAGCAAAATGGAAGACGTAATCTTCGTCGGAGCAGACGGTCACCGTCCCATGAGCTTTGCAGAGGTATCTATCACCTTTGATGATTCTGAGGAGCCCAGAAAGCTTAATTATCCTTACGAGGAGGTAACGGTAACACGCCGCTATTACAGAGCAGGCGAGAGTGAGTATTACATAAACCGTAAACCTTGCCGCCTCAAGGATATCAAAGAGCTTTTTATGAATACGGGTATCGGACGTGACGGTTATTCTATCGTCGGTCAGGGTAAGATCGCAGAGATCATATCAAAGAAGAGCGAAGACAGAAGAGGTATCTTCGAGGAAAGTGCGGGAATCACAAAGTTCCGTTACCAGAAAAACGAGTCCGAGAAAAGGCTCAGCGAAACTGAAGATAATATGAACCGAGTTCTTGATATCTTCAATGAGATAGAAGGACGTATCGGACCTCTTGAAAGAGATGCAAAAAAGGCAAGACAGTATCTTGAGCTTTATGATGAGAAAAAGCAGCTCGACGTTTCAGTCTGGCTTTTTGATACGGATAAGATCCGAAAGGACGCAGATAAGGTGGCTTCGGATTGCCGTCTGTCAGCTCATGAGCTTGAAATGTCAGAGGACGATGAGAAACAGCTTGAAGCGAAATATGAAAGACTGTTTGAGGCATCTCAGCAGAATAAGCAGGAATCAGCCCGTATATATGAGCGCATACGTGAGATAAACGAGTATGTGAGAAAATGCGAGGAGTCTTACAGAACTCTGGAAAATGAAGCAACTCATAAAGAGGCTCTTGCTGCCGCGGCAATGACAAATGCCGAGAAGAGCGAATCGGATATCCTGGCTGAAAAAGAAGCTATCGGAGCTCTTCGTTCAAAAATGGAGTCAATCGGCAGGAATATCGATCTTGCAAATAAAAAAATCGCAGAGCTTGAGGAAAAAAAGGCAGAGGCGCTCGAAAGAGCAAAGGAGATGGAGGACGAGCTTTCCGAATCTCTTAAGGTGCTCCGTGAGGCAGAAAAAGAAAAGCAGGATCTCAGAGTACGCCTCGATGTAATAAAGAACAGCCTTTCAGATCAATCCGATAGAGAAATCACAGTAAAGGCAGATCTTGAAAAGTATACAAAACAGCTTTCGGAGATTGACTCCGAGTGCGAAAATTGCAGAAAATCCGTTGAGCTTTATGAAAAAGCTCTCGAAAAGTCAGATGCGGAGATTGCAAGATGCGATCATGAGCTTCTTGAACTTTCCGATAAGGCGGATATTGCCGAAAAGGCAAAGAACAGAAATAAGGCAGATGCTGATGCTCTCCATAGCCGTATCGCTGCTCTCGAAAGAATGCAGGATCATTTTGAGGGATATAATAACAGCGTCAAATACGTAATGCAGGCGCATTCCTCGGGAAGGCTCCGCGGAATCCACGGTCCCATATCCCATCTTGTTAAGGTTTCCGAGGCATATACTGTGGCGCTTGAAACAGCCCTCGGAGCTGCTATGCAGAATATAGTGGTAGATGATGAGGCTGCTGCAAAGTCGGCCATCTATGCACTTAAAAATGCAAATGCGGGACGTGCAACGTTCTATCCTCTCTCAAGCATAAAAGGTCAGTCAAAAACAAAAGAGCTTGAGGATGCATCAAGGGCGAGAGGGTTTATCGGATATGCAGATGAGCTTCTCACAACAGAGGATAAGTACAGAGATGTGATTTCAAGCATCATCGGTAGGATAGCTGTTTTCGATAATATCGATAACGCAACCGATGTTGCAAGAAAATGTTCATGGAAAATAAGAATAGTTACCCTTGACGGTCAGCAGATCAATATGGGCGGCTCCTTTACAGGCGGCTCTGTTCGTAAAGATTCAGGTGTTCTTTCAAGAGCATCACATATTGATAAGCTTAAGGCTGAAGAGAAGGAACTTATGGAGCAGGCAGAAAAGGCAGGAAAAGAGCTTTCAGCCCTTGAAGCCAAAATACGTGAGTTCACAAATTATCGCCGTAAGGAAGATGAAAAGGTCAAAATATCCGAGGTAATGCTCAGAACAGAGAGAGCACAGCTCGATGAGTGTGAGGCAAACCGCACTATGATCATGAATCTTCTGGAAAAGCTCAGCCATGACAGAGAAAGCATGGCTGAAAACTCAAAGCGCGGAGGCGAGGATATAGTAAAGCTCGAGGCTGCAATCCAGCGTAATGAAAAAACAGCCTCGGAAATTTCAGCCGAGCGATCTGAGTTGGATATTCGCAGAAATGCGGCGCTTGATGAAGCTCAGGCGTTTGAAAAGCTGATAAATGATTGCCGAATCGAGATCGTTGGTCATCTCAGAGACGGAGAAAACTGCGAGAGCTCTATTTCGGAAGCTGAGGAAAGAGCAGCAAGAAGAGTAAGCGAAAAAGAGGAAAGCGAAAGTACTCATAAGAAGCTTATTGAAGAGGCAAATATTGCCCGTAATACTATCCGCGAAAAGCAGGATGAGGTTAGTGCTTTGCGCTGTGAGCTTTCCGAGAGGGAAGCGGAGAAGGCGGCACTCGATGCAAATGATGCCGATTATGACCGTAAGCTCAATGAGATAATACAGAAGACTAAGGAAGTTTCATCAAGAAAAGAGCTTTCATACAGAGCTCATATGGCAAATGAAACAAAGCTTGAAAAGCTTAATGCCGAGATTGATAAAATGGTATCCCGACTTTGGGACGAGTATGAGCTGACTCATGCTACAGCGGTGGCTCTTGGATATCCGACACTTACAGAGGCAACAAGGCCACAGAGCTTTGCAAGACTTCAGGAGCTGAAAAAGGCTGTTAAGGCACTTGGAAATGTAAATGTAGGCGCAATCGACGAATATGCGCAGCTTAAAGAAAGATACGATTATCTGAAAGAACAGCTTGATGATCTGACAAAGTCAAAGTCTGAGCTTGAGGGAATCATCGGTTCCATTGAGGAAGAGATGAAGCGCATGTTTGTCAGTGCATTTGAGCGTATCAATTCCTACTTTGGAGAAACATTCCGTGAGCTCTTCGGCGGCGGTAGCGCACATCTTACACTTACCGATCCCGAAAATGTTCTCACAAGCGGCGTTGAGATCGATGTAGCTCCTCCCGGAAAGATGATCAAGAACTTGACACTTCTCTCCGGTGGTGAGCAGGCATTCGTTGCAATTGCACTTATCTTTGCCCTTATCAAGGTTAACCCCTCACCTTTCTGTATCTTCGACGAGATCGAGGCGGCACTTGATGAGGTTAACGTAACGAGAGTTGCAAACTACGTTAAGAGATTCTCTAAGGAGATGCAGATAATCCTTATTTCTCACAGACGAGGAATGATGGAAACTGCAGATACCCTCTACGGAGTAACAATGCCCCGCCACGGTATTTCAAAGGTATTTACCCTTGATGTTAATGCTGTTGCGGAAAACCCTGCTGAGGCAGATAAATATGTACAGTAAAGGAAATCAGTTTGAAAATAAAGCAATCATAAACTGGATGGTTGCTGTTTTCAAACCCTATTTGTACCTTTGTTTGCAAAGGGAACAGATTCAAATTAACGGCACAAATGCTAAAGAAAGGATTGGTCATAACTATGGGCTTTTTTGATAAACTGAGAAGCGGACTTGCGAAAACAAAAAATGCGGTTTTTGCTCAGGTTGATAATGTGCTCAAAAGCTTTGTCAAGGTAGATGAAGATCTCCTCGAAGAGCTTGAAGAGATACTTATTTGCTCTGATATGGGAATGGAGACTGTAGAAGAGATCATTGATGAACTGAGAGATCAGATCAAAAGTGATAGAATAAAGAATCCTGATGATGTGAAAACAGCCCTCAAAGCTCTTCTCAGAGAAAGAATAGGAAGCGGAGAGGATCTGAAGCTTGAAACTACACCCTCCGTAATTCTCGTTATAGGAGTTAACGGCGTAGGCAAGACCACCTCTATCGGTAAGATTGCCGCAAATCTCAAGTCTCAGGGTAAAAAGGTCCTTGTTGCGGCTGCGGATACTTTCCGTGCTGCGGCTATCGATCAGCTTGAGGTGTGGACAGAGAGAGCAGGAGTGGAGCTTATTCGTCAGAATGAGGGAAGCGATCCTGCGGCAGTAGTATTCGATGCGGCTCAGGCGGCAAAGAAGAGAGGTGCAGATGTCCTTATCGTTGATACGGCAGGAAGACTTCATAATAAGAAAAACCTTATGGCAGAGCTTGCAAAAATAGATCGTGTTCTTAGTCGTGAGCTTCCCGATGCATCCCGCGAGACTCTTCTCGTTCTTGATTCCACAACAGGACAAAACGCGGTAATGCAGGCAAAGGAATTTAAGGAAAGCGCCGCAATTACCGGACTTATCTTAACAAAGCTTGACGGTACTGCAAAGGGCGGTGCTGTGTTCAGCATTAAGCGAGTTCTTGATATACCCGTAAAATATATAGGAGTAGGCGAGCAGATAAACGATATGCAGCCCTTCGATGCCGATATGTTCGTTTCTGCCCTTTTTGACTGATATGGATATAGTACTTGCATCCAGAAATAAGAAAAAGATTGCCGAGATGAATACTCTTCTTTCAAAGTATTGCGGTGATAAGGTAAGAGTCCTTTCTCTTGATGATATCGGATACAGCGGTGATATTGATGAGGACGGAAACAGCTTTTTTGAAAATGCAATTATAAAAGCATCTGTTCCCGCATCTCTCGGATATATCGGTATTGCAGACGATTCGGGGCTTTGCGTTGAAGCTCTTGGCGGTGCGCCGGGAATATATTCCGCAAGATATTCCGGAGAAGATGCAACAGATGCGAAAAATAATGAAAAGCTCCTTGCAGATATGGATGACGTGACTGACAGAACAGCATTTTTTGCCTGCACTATCGCTTGCGTTATACCGGAAAACACAAATATCAAGCTTCCTGCGATCCTCAGAGATGAGAAGGCAGACAGTATAGCTACGCAGAGAAGCGGCAAGGATTGCTGTGCCTTTGTAAAGGTAGGTAAATGTTACGGCGAGATGCTCAGAGAGTATAGAGGAGAAGGCGGCTTCGGATACGATCCTCTTTTCTATGTTCCTGTAAAAGGAAAGACTTTCTCTGAGCTGACAGCTGCAGAAAAAAATGAAATAAGCCACAGAGGTCTTGCGATGAGCCTCTTTGGTAACGAATTTATTAAAATAATTGAGGCAAATAATTTATGATAACAAGTAAGCAGAGAGCAGCGCTCCGTAAGCTCGGTCACGATCTTGATACTATCTATCAGATCGGTAAGGGCGGCATGGGCGAGGAAATGCTCAAAGGAATAGAAGATGCCCTTGAGGCAAGAGAGCTTATCAAGCTCCGCACACTGGATAACTGTGAGTATAGCTCAAAGGAAGCCGCAAATCTTATAGCAGAGGCAGTAGGTGCTGATGTTGTAAGCGTTGTTGGAAGCAGATTTGTGTTGTATAAGCAGAGCTCAAAGGAAAAGAACAGAAAGATCGTTCTTTAATATGAGAATAGGACTTTACGGCGGAACCTTTTCTCCGCCACATAAGGCTCATGTCAGAGCTGCGAAGCTGTTTTGCACTTCTGTAGATCTTGATAAGCTTTATGTAATGCCGGCAGGAGATCCCCCTCACAAGGAACAGGATCAGTGGGGGTGCGCAGATGCAAGGCTTCAAATGACAATTAAAGCTTTTTCTTCCTTTGCAGAGGTTTCTGATTATGAAATCAGAAAAAAAGGAAAGAGCTATACTGTGGAAACGCTGCGTCACCTTAAAAAGATTCATCCGAACGATGAATTGTATATGCTTCTCGGTGAGGATATGTTTTTCTCCTTTTGCAAATGGTATGCTCCGGATGAGATATCATCCCTTTGTACTTTGGTTGCAATGAGAAGAACGGATACGCCTATAGAGGTTATGGAGATGAAAGCGGCAGAATATAAAGAATCCTACGGTGCAAAAACAGTGCTGATAGATGCGGATCCTATGGAACTCTCTTCCACAGAAATACGAAAGAGAATTGCCACGGAGAATAAAGCAGATTCCCTTATTCCACGAACAGTTGCAGAATATATAAATAAAAACGGACTTTACAGATATGATAACTGAAAGAATAACCGTAACGGAGGAAATGCTTGGCGTTCTCCGTGAAAAAGTAAAAGAGTATCAGACAGAGAAAAGATACAGCCATACTCTTGCGGTTGAAAGAGAGGCCAAAGCTCTGGGAGCAATATATCTTCCGGATGATGTGAACAGACTTTGTGCTGCGGCACTCCTTCATGATATAACAAAAGCATATGATACCGAAAAACAGTTGAAAACCTGCTCGGAGTTTGGTATAATTATAGGAGTCGAAGATGTGGCAGCGCCAAAACTCTTCCATGCAAAGACGGGAGCCGCTGTTGCAAAAAGGGATTTCTCCGATTATGTGGACAGTGATATTCTCTCGGCAATAAGATGGCATACAACGGGAAGGGCGGGTATGAGCATTTTTGAAATGCTTATATATCTTGCAGACTATATAGAGGATACAAGAACCTTTAAAGACTGTGTTGTCCTTCGCGAAATGTTTTACGCAGGAATCGAAAAGTCAGAGAGTACTGAAGAAAAGCTTGAGGTGCTTAGAAAAACGATGATACGCTCTTTCGATATGACGGTAAGGTGCCTTATAGAAGAGGGCGCCCTTGTGGATCGGGATACTATTGAAGCACGAAACAGTTTTATTCTTAATAAGATCAGATTTGCTTGAGAAGTGTCGCAAAGCAAAGAAAGGAATGGTCAAAGAATGAGTAATTTCAAGAAATTTGCAAAAAAGGTTTTGCCGAGACTTGGAGCGTTTCTTGCAGCCTTGGCTGTCGGTGTGGGACTTTTCTTTGTAAACTATTTTGTTTTGTATACACCGGATAAAAATATAGAGGAGCCGAGCTTCGAGATACAGAAGGACCCCAATGTGGAGGACGAGGGAGAAGAAACTCCCACAGTCGAAGCTTCAAATAAGATATTTAACTTTCTTATTATGGGACACGACCGCGCGGCAAGTCTTACGGACGTAATAATGCTTGTAAATTATAATACAGAGCTGCAGCAGGTTACGGTAATGCAGTTGCCCAGAGATACCTACATAGAGATAGATGACTATTATTATCATAAGGTCAACGGTCTTTATAATTACTGTGTAAAGCAGGCAGAAGGAGATGGAAGTAAGAATCCCGAGCGTGACGGCTGTAAGATCATGGAAAAGTATCTTGAGAAGAATCTTGCCATGACTATTCATTACAGCGCGGTCATGGACCTTGACGGATTTGGTAATATAGTTGATTCCATCGGTGGCGTTGATATGTACGTTCCTATGGATATGTACTATCGAGACCCCTCTCAGGGCCTTTATATCAACCTTAAAGAGGGTTATCAGCATCTTGACGGAAAAGCGGCAGAGCAGTTTGTTCGATACAGATACGGATATGCAACGGGTGATATTGGTCGAGGCGATGCACAGAAGGTGTTTATTTCTGCATTTATGGATAAGCTTCTTTCCAGCATAAAGGATGCGGGAACAATAACATCTCTTGCACAGAATCTTGTAACCTATGTGGATTCTGATGTTACACCGGCAGATATCGTATTCTTCGGTAAAAACTTTATCGGACTCGGAAACAAGGCAGGCCCTGTGAAGCTTGCAAATGTAAAGCTTATGACAATGCCCGGAAAAGCAACACTGTATAACGGCGTTTCATATTACGTAATGAATAAGGAATATGTGGCAACACTTATTAATGACCACTTCAATATTTATAATACAAGTGTACTCTGGTCATTTGATGTGAATGAGGCATTTGTAACAAGTGAAAACTCATATTTGAGAGATATTTATCTTGATGATATGGACAATATCCCTCTGACCATATATAATGCGGGTAGTCTTGAAGAAAACGGACTTAATTAATTCCGAAAGGTAAAGAAATGAAAAAGTATATAGCGATATTACTTGCTCTTCTTTGTGTTGTAACAATGTTCTCCTGCGGCAAGAAATCGGATCTTACAGACGATAATATTGAAACAAACGCAGATGGCAGCGTGAAAGAATTAAAAAGCGAGAGCATGTATAATTTTCTTGTTCTCGGTCATGACAGACAGGCAAGCCTCACAGATGTTATAATGATCGTAAGCTATGATACAGAAGAGGGAACAATGGCGATAATGCAGCTTCCCAGAGATACCTATATCGAGATAGAAGGTTATTCGTATCATAAGATAAACGGACTTTATAACCATTGTGTCGGAGAGGCAAAAGAAGAAGAAAGCAAGAATCCCAAGAAGGACGGCTGCAGAAAGGCAGCAGACTATATAGCTAATGCCTTGGGAATAAAGATACATTATTCAGCGGTAATGGATCTTGACGGATTCGGTCAGATAGTTGATGCTGTCGGCGGCGTATATATGTATGTGCCTTATGAGCTGAAGTACCATGATTCGGCCCAGAATCTTTATATCGATCTTCCCGAAGGATATACCACACTCGACGGAGATACTGCAGAGCAGTTTGTTCGCTTCAGAAGCGGCTTTGCAAACGCAGATCTGGGAAGAGGCGATGCGCAGAAAATGTTTATGACAGCGTTCATCGAGGCTGTTAAAAGAAACATCGATGTAAAAAGTGTAGGAACCATAGCAAAGGCTATCATTGAAAATGTTGAAACAGATATGAGCCTTAAGGATATTGTCAGCTTCGGAACATCACTTATAGGCATCGAGCTTTCTGATATTACAATGATGACGCTGCCCGGAGAAGCTTGCATGAGTGGCGGCGCATCCTACTATGTTATGAATAAGGATCTTGTATGTCAGGTGCTCACAGAGCATTATAACATCTATACAGATGAGCTTACAGAAGATAGCGTAGACCCCGAAAGCCTTTTCTGTAATGAAAAAGATTCAAAAATGCTCAGCGTATATAATAGACCCGGCGAAGAGCTTAACTTTGAAAAGCATAACGCTCAGGACGTTTCAGACGAAGATATTTATATTCCCTTAAAATAAAAGAGGTTAAAATATGGAAAATATTATGAATAACGATGCCCCTGCGGCAAAGATAACACTTCCCGAAAATGCATCTCCCCTTGATATCGCAAAGTTTGCAGTTAAGGTTCTTGATGCAAAGAAGGCTAAGGATATCAAGCTTCTTCACGTTGAAGAGCAGACAGTGATTGCAGATTACTTTGTAGTTGCAACAGGTAATTCCACAACTCAGGTAAGCTCCCTTTCCGAAGAGGTTGAATATCGCCTTTCAGAGTATGGTATCACTCCCCGTGCAATTGAAGGCTCAAGAGGCGACAGCTGGATTCTTTCCGATTACTCCTGTGTTATTATCCACGTATTCAATCAGGATGCCCGCGATTTTTATAAGCTTGAAAAGCTTTACAATGAGGGCAGCGAAGTATCCATCGCAGATATTCTTACCGAAGACTGATCTTCGGTTACATAAACATTAGTAAATTATTCCACCCCGGAGAAAAATAAAATGAAGTACGATTTTAGAGAAATTGAAGCCAAGTGGCAGAAAAGATGGGAAGAAGAGAAGGCTTTCGAAGCAGTAGACTTTTCCGAAAAGCCTAAGTTCTTCTCAATGGTAGAGTTCCCCTATCCCAGCGGCGCAGGTATGCACGTTGGTCATATCAAGGCTTATTCCGGCCTTGAGGTAGTTTCCCGTAAGCGCAGAATGGAAGGATATAACGTTCTTTTCCCCATCGGATTTGACGCATTCGGTCTCCCTACAGAAAACTATGCAATCAAAACAAATACACATCCCCGTCTTGTAACAGATAAGAACATAGCAAACTTCACAAATCAGCTCAAAAGAGTCGGATTCTCCTTTGACTGGTCAAGAGTAATTGATACCACAGAAGAGGATTACTATAAGTGGACTCAGTGGATCTTCAGAAAGATGTTTGATAAGGGTCTCGTATTCCGTGATAAGGCTCTTGTTAACTACTGCCCCTCCTGTAAGGTAGTTCTCTCCAATGAGGACTCACAGGGCGGTAAGTGCGATATCTGCCATTCCGATATTGTTCAGAAGTCCAAGGACGTATGGTACCTCAGAATTACCGAGTATGCAGATAAGCTTCTTCAGGGCCTTGATACTGTAGATTACCTTCCCAATATCAAGATGCAGCAGGAGAACTGGATCGGTAAGTCCACAGGTGCTTTCGTTAAGTTTGCACTCAAGGATACTGATGAAACACTCACAGTATATACAACCCGTCCCGATACACTTTTCGGCGTAACATTTATGGTAATGGCTCCCGAGCATCCCATTATCGATAAGTATGCAGATCAGATCTCCAATATGGCTGAGATCGAGGCATACCGTCAGGAGTGCGCAAAGAAGACAGAGTTTGAGAGAACTCAGCTTGTTAAGGATAAGACAGGCGTTTGCATCGACGGCTTCAAGGCTGTAAACCCCGTAAACGGCAAGGAGATCCCCGTTTATATCTCCGACTACGTTATGATGGGCTACGGCACAGGTGCTATCATGGCAGTTCCCGCACATGACCAGCGTGACTACGACTTCGCAAAGAAGTTCGGTATCGATATTATCGAGGTTATCAAGGGCGGAGACATCGCAACCGAAGCATATGCAGGCGACGGCGAGATGGTCAATTCCGATTTCCTTAACGGATATACAAACAAGAAGGATTCCATCGCTCGTATGATCGAGGAGCTCGAAAAGAAGGGCCTCGGCGAGGGCGGTGTACAGTATAAGATGAAGGACTGGGCGTTCAACCGTCAGCGTTACTGGGGTGAGCCTATTCCCATCGTTCATTGTGAGAAGTGCGGAATCGTCGGCGTTCCTTATGAGGAGCTTCCTCTCCGACTTCCTCCTATGGAGAACTTTGAGCCCGGTCAGGGAGGTGAAAGCCCCCTTGCTGCACTCGAGGACTTCGTGAACTGCACTTGTCCTTGCTGCGGAGCACCTGCAAGAAGAGAGACAGATACAATGCCTCAGTGGGCAGGATCCTCCTGGTACTTCCTCCGTTACATCGATCCCAAGAACGAATGCAAGTTTGCAGATTATGATAAGCTTAAGTACTGGCTCCCCGTAGACTGGTATAACGGCGGTATGGAGCATGTAACCCGCCATATGATCTACTCCCGCTTCTGGCATCACTTCCTCTATGATATCGGTGAAGTTCCCACCGCTGAGCCTTACGCAAAGAGAACTGCTCAGGGCCTTATCCTCGGACCTGACGGTGATAAGATGTCAAAGTCTAAGGGTAACGTAGTAGACCCCAATGACGTAGTTGATTCCTACGGTGCAGACGTTCTCCGTGTATACGTACTCTTTATGGGTGACTACGAGAGCGCAACTCCCTGGAACGATAGCTCCATGAAGGGCTGTAAGAGATTCCTTGACCGCGTTGCAGGACTTGTTGATATGGCAAAGGGAAGCGGTGCAACACCCGAGCTTGAGTCTAAGTTCCATAAGACAGTCAAGAAAGTGACATCTGATATTGAATCTATGAAGTTCAATACAGGTATTGCCGCAATGATGGCTCTTATCAATGATATCTACGATCACGGCTCTCTCACTGTTGACGAGCTCAAGATGTTCGTTGGTATTCTTTGCCCCTATGCTCCTCATATCTGTGAAGAGATCTGGGAAGCACTTGGTGAAAAGGAGCTTCTCTGCCTCTCCAAGTGGCCTGAGTATGATGAGGCAAAGACGATCGACTCCTCTATCGAAGTCGCCGTTCAGATCAACGGAAAGGTCCGCGCAACAGTCGTTCTTCCTCTCAATTGCCCCAAGGACGAGGCTATCGCACTCGCAAAGGCAGACGAAAGAATCGCAGCTGCAATCGAGGGTAAGACCGTCATCAAAGAGATCGCAGTTCCCAACAAGATCGTTAATATCGTTGTAAAATAAGAATTATATGCCTGATTTGGGGCAAAAATAGAAAAAGTATGCAAG
>JAZTXZ010000127.1:0-1553 GCA_045636685.1 Candidatus Avispirillum sp.
CCCCGATACAGATATCAATTATCGTTAATTTATCTTCGCGGCGGTCCCCCTCCCCTTCACAATCTCCTTTGGAGCTTGAGAAGGGGAGGCTCTGCGTTTCGATCGCGCCTATCAAATTTCAGTTTGAACTTCCCCGATAAACCTGAATTTATCCGATTCAATTATGAAAAAAAGCTACTTGCAGACTCGGTTTTCAGTCTGCAAGTAGCTTTTCTGTTCTTTTAACACTAACTCGTTCACGTTTCTGTTCCGAGCCACTGTACCCACTGCTTATAATACTTGGGCATAGGATGGAAATCATCGGTAGTATATGCGGCTCCGAATGCATTATTGGAATCATTAAAGATAACATTCACATCGATATATCTGATCTTATTGCCATCAGCAAGAGTTGCAATAAATGCATTGATCTCATTGAGCTTTGCATTGTTATATATCGAATCCCTTACGGAACGGGAATGAGTGATCCTGAGGTTTGCGCAAACATAGATCTGAGCATCAGGCTGAAGCTCACGAACCTTATTGAAAAGATTAGTATATGTTCGCTGAATGCCGTTTATAGATCCGCCGATCTCATTAATACCAAGCATGATATAAACACGCTCATATTTTTTAGTTCCCAGAAGGGGCTCAAGCTTTGTTGCCTTTGCGCTCTTTACATCGACCGTCTCTGTCATAGCTCTGGCAGCCGTCATTCCTCGGGTCGCAAATACATCTGCGTTTCCAAGGCCACCGTAATAAAGAAGGCCCAGTGTTCTGGAATCTCCGATAAAGAGAGAATTATCAAACTCTGAAGGTGAAACGGGTACGGGAGGCACATACTCCTTGGGAGGCTCCGTAACCGGAGGGGGAGCTGTGGTTACGGGGGGCGCTGTCTGAGGAGGTGCTGTAGTTACGGGAGGACATGTAGTAGACGGAGGCACTGTGGTTTCAGGAAGTGTTGTCTCCGGTACTGTTGTTTCGGGCTCCTCTGCTGTTGTATCGGCAGCAGTGGTGCTTTCTTCAATTTTATCCTCTTTTTCGCCCTTGTTCTCGTTCTTATTTTCCTCGTCCTCGGGCTTTATGAAATCAAGTCCTGAAATTATACTGTTGAATATTTCTGTATTCTTGATGTACGGATAGCCGGAAAAGACTGCCGCCGTACAAAGTAACAGACTGAGTATAGATGTAAATATTTTCGTCATTTTTCGCAGTCTCTCCTTTCTTTCAGGTCATACTATTGTACTCCCCGTATCTATATTTTTCAATAGTATTTGCGTACAAAAAAACTGTAAATATTCCCCTTTTTATGGCATTTTGCCTTTTCGCAAAAATACCGCTCCCGCCATATGTGATCAGCGGATAAATCGAATAAAATCCCCTCCGCACTGCTTCAAATTCGGGTTTATCGGTGGAGTTTAATGGGTAGGGGATGGCGCCCTCGACATCCCACATATCTGCACACGAACCCAAACGAAATTTGATGCACAGACGAACGATTGCATTACACGATGTTGTAGGGGTCGACGTCCTCGGCGACCCGTTTACAGACGCAACATTTTGCTGTAAATATC
>JAZTXZ010000128.1:0-3170 GCA_045636685.1 Candidatus Avispirillum sp.
GGTGGCGCTCAGACTCATATTGAAAAAAGCCCCGAGGTGGATAGCTTGTATACTTTGGGCAATGGTTGCGGTGAGACTTTTGTGTCCGTTCAGCCTTGAGAGCGTAGTAAGCCTTGTTCCGAGTGCAGAAACGATACCCGAGGAAATAATATATTCGGAAATCCCCGAGATAGAATCGGGCATTCCCATCAAAAATTCAACGGTAAACCCCATAATTTCCGATAGCCTTGCACCTGCACCAAAGGCTGAGGTAAATCCCATTGAGATGATCACAGGTATTGCATCTGTCTTATGGATCGTGGGAGTGGCGGCTATGGCGATTTATGCTGTGGTGAGCTATATCAGAATAAGAAAACGTGTAAGTGAGGCGGCACGGGATGGGGACGGCGTGTGGATATGCGACCGTATCGATACCCCCTTTATCCTCGGACTTTTTTCTCCCCGTATTATTTTGCCCTCAAGCCTTTCGGGCGGGGACCGCGAATACGTTGTTTCCCATGAGAAAGCCCATCTTTCGAGAATGGATCATCTCTGGAAGCCTCTTGGCTACACACTTTTGACGGTTTATTGGTTCAATCCCCTTATATGGATAGGTTATATTCTTCTTTGCCGCGATATTGAAGCAGCTTGTGACGAAAAGGTTATAAAACAGCTTGGTGAGGGTGCAAAAAAGCCGTATGCCGAGGCACTTATCAATTGCTCCGTGCCTAAAAGAATGATATCCGCCTGCCCCCTTGCCTTTGGAGAAACAGGAGTGAAAGGAAGGGTGAGAAACGTGTTGAATTATAAGAAGCCTGCATTCTGGATAATCATTGTTGCCATTGTTGCCTGTGTAGTAGTGGCAGTATGCTTTTTAACAGACCCTTTAACGATCAAAAGCAAGGATATGAACTCTTTTATAGAAGAACAGATATTAGAGCGTCATAGACACAAAAGCGGAGAATTCTGTTGTACTGATTTTAAAATTTTGGGAACAAAAAAGAACGATGATAACATTATCGTCTATATGTGGGTGCTTTATCAGGAATATGACGAAAAGAACGGAACATTTGATTTAGTAAGCAGTTCCTATACTCCTACGGCAATTACAATAATGAACGAAAACGGCACACTATCTCTTGTAGAGTATTGGGAACCGAGAGACGGTTCATATAACGTAGAAGATATCAGAAATAAATTTCCTTGGTACTTACACCTGAAAGCATTGGATTCAGAACGGTATATAGAAAAACAAGAGGCAAATTGCTTAAAGAAAGCAGAGAAGTATTTTTCCTCAAAGGTGGAGAACTCCGATGTAAAAACCTATGTCTATCACGACTCCCCCGAAATTCTATCCTCTCCGCAGATCACGCTTTCAAAGAATGACGGCACCTTCCGATTTTCGTATTCTGTTTTATCAAGCGCGTATATTGTGGGCTCCTATGAGCTGACGGAGTCGGAGCTTATACTGACCACCGATTCGGAGGACCCCGAAGTTTATGTCTTTCGTGCTGTGGATGAAAATACCTTTGCCTTCGTTGCGGACAGGTCTGCAAAGATTCCAAGCTACAGATACGGTGAAGATGAGGAGCCTCAGTGCCCCGTACCTGACGGAGCGGAGTTTGTAAGCAAGTTTTTAGACGTGAACTTAAATGATTGGATATCCATGGCTCCCGTAATAACCTCCGTAGAACACGATATAAACGGTGACGGCTCACCTGAAAAATGTACTCTTTCACCGGGGCCTACTTCGGGAGTAAACAGTCTTGCCATTGGCGTTGTTGATATGAAAAGCGGGAAGAAATACAGTGATTGGTGGCCCTGCGACCTTGAAAACGCCTCCTTTTATGTTGAAGGCGAAAAGCTTTATATATGCGGTGAAATGAGACTTTCCATGGTGGATTACGTTTGCGAATATGAGTCGGTCGCTATGAGAATCACCCTGGAAAGCGGAGAGCTTGTCATTGAAGAATCGGAAAATGATTCTCAAATCGGCGGCTTTTTGAGAATTTACAATTTTGATGAAAAAATGGCGGAGCCTACGCAGAACGAGATAAACAACGTTTGTGAAAGGATGTATAAAAAGCTTGGCAGAACAGACTCTGATACAGGCTTTGAGTATTATTGCGTTGTTGATTCTTTTTTTGAAATCAAGGGAGAAAAATATTACTTCATAGATTGGAAATGGATTGTGGAAGACGCACAAGGGAATCCCACACATACATCTCAGATTACCCAGTATGTAGTTTCCGAGGATTTCAAAAGGTTGTATGATGCATATTTTGAGGACGACGGTATTTTGAAGGTTTATAATAAAAGAAACGTTATGCAGTAAAGGGGCTGAAAAGCCCTCTTCATTTAAAAGAATAGTTTTCGCTGTCACCTATCAAATTTTAGTTTGCAACTCCCCCACAAACCCGAATTTACCAATAAAGAAGACTTCCGCAAAAGCGGAAGTCCACCACAATTATTCATTATTCATTATTCATTCAAAAAAGGCACCCGAAAGGGTGCCTTTTTATATTAATTAAAGACCTGCCTTGGAACGTGCCATGTGCTCAAGCTCGGACTCGTTGATTGTGTTAACGTAGCCGGGGATGGGCATGAGCTTCTGGTTGATAACGTCGATGATGCCTTCTGCCTGGGGGAAGAAGTACTTCTCGAACTCGAATGCAGGTGTGATCCAGTTACGGGAGCCGAATACTGCAGGAGGAGCATCGAGGTAATCGAATGCCATTTCTGTAATATTGGAAGCCATATCTCTCATGATAGAGCCGCGGTCGCAAGCATCGCCAACGATCACGATCTTACCTGTCTTCTTAACGCTCTCGATAACCTTCTCGTAGTTGAAGGGAACAACGCTTCTGGAGTCGATAACCTCAGCGGAGATGCCGTACTTCTCCTCGAGGATCTTTGCTGCATCAAGTGCACGGTAGAGAACTGCACCGATTGTGAGGATTGTTACGTCCTTACCCTCGCGCTTAACGTCGGGCTCGCCGAAGGGAACCTCGTAGCTCTCTGTGGGAACGCCTGCCTTGTAGAACTCCTCGCCCTTGTCGTAGATTCTCTGGCTCTCGAAGAAGATAACGGGGTCAGTACCGTTAAGAGCTGCTGCCATAAGACCCTTAGCATCGTAAGGAGTGGAGGGGAAGCATACCTTAAGACCGGGGATGTGAGCACAGAGTGCTGTC
>JAZTXZ010000129.1:0-39296 GCA_045636685.1 Candidatus Avispirillum sp.
ATCGCAACAGCCCCTCGCGGTTAGCTATTATTATTTGTAAGGATCAACGCCGGGACGTCTGGAGCCTTCCTCATAAATCTGCTTCATGATATTTGTTTCATAATCGATTTTTGCGGGGAGCTTATAAAGATCAGAGGAGAATACCTGCATTTTATTATCCTTAATGTAGTTATACATCCAATCAAATCTTTCCTTATAGTCCTCTACTCTGTTACCTGCAAGGTACCAATCGTTATGTACACTTGTAAGACCCATAAAGTCGCAACAAGCCATGAGAGTTTCGATTCTCTTTCTCTGAACGTCATTCTTTGCACCTTCGAGAGCTGTTTCGAGAAGGCCTCTCATCTCGTCGTAGTGTTCGCCGAGATAATCATAGGAGTACATATCTCCGGGACGGTCGAAGTTGTTTACAAAGCAAGTTCCGCACTGGTCGCCTGCCTCGGTCTGCATCTCGATATATCTGAACAGTTCTTCATATCCGTCACCGTAGTTCATGTAAAGATATTCCTTAACGACATCGCAGTATTCCTCAAATGTCATATCCATATCCCACATGTACTTAACAGCGGCATATTCCTTAAGTGTCTCAAAGTTATACTCACGTCCGCCACCCTCATAGAAGAAGCCTGTTACATTTGCTTCCTCATGGAGCCACTTCATGTTCCAATAGAAGTTAAATACGTTAGGACAACCTGTGAGGTAGTAGTGGTATGTTACGGGATAGATCCAGAACCAGAGCTCTGCGCCTGTTTCCTTACAGAGGTTACCCCAGAAAGGAAGTGCGATCTCATCAGCTGCGTTGCTCATACCGTTGAGCTGGCCACCCTTTTCATAGCACTTTTCCTTACCGATGATATGGTTATCACAGCTTACGCCGCAGTAAAGAACTACGAAATTCTTATGGGGCTTGATTGTTGCGGGGAAGTCCTTTGCGTATACGATACCGTAAAGACGAACTCCGGGGAACTCCTTCTGAGCATCCTCTGTTGCCTTATTATAAAGCTGGTGGTAAAGTCCGGAATATCCCTCGGGTGCTACATACTCATCCTTTGCGGTATTGGGGTTATCCTTCTTACCGTTTGTGATGAGAGAGCAGTTACGGCATGTGCAGTAATACTGGTTATCTGCAATGGAGAAGGAGAAGAGAGTCTGTCCCTCTTCGATAAATGTAGGTCTGCCCCAGCTCATTACCATTCTGTTACAGTCGAGCATACCGCTGTAAAGAGTATTATATACGCCAGCATTTGTTGCGCAAGGCTGCCACTTATAGGGGTCCTTCTGCTCACCGGAATCAAACTTTGCCTGATAGCGCTGAGACATATTGCCGTAGCTTTCATCGGGCATAGTACCTGTACCCATCTGCCAGTACTCAAGGAAGGAGTGAGCATTACTGTAAAGAGGTCCGAGCTTTGTGCCGTAGAACTTCTCGTAGCATGAATAACCGCCTTCACTTGCATTAAGCTTATTAGCAAAGTAATGGCAGCTCATACCGTTGCCCATATCAACCTTAGACTCATTGTTATCGCTTCTGTACTCACCGAAGGACTGACGTGCATGACGGAAGTTGATCTCAGGAATCTTCTCAACGCTGACTCCCTCGGGAATATCAACTACTCTCTGCTTATACACGAATGTCTCGTTACCTCTGTAGAAACGAATGCCGAAATACTCCTCAAGAATATCAAATACAGCATAGCCGTTTCCGCGGTATGTACCGTAAATATTAAGGTTACCGTCTGTTACATCAAATCTGTAACCGTCAATACCGATAGCCTGACCCTCTTCACTATTGAGAGGGATAGAATTGAAGTAAATAGCCTTCTCTGTTGTTGCTGTACCCCAAACAATAGGCATCTCAACACCGGAGATAGTTCTGATATACTTCATAAGGTTGATAGCAGCAAAATATGTGTTATCATCCTGTGTGGAATCTGCAGGAACTACGATAGAATAGTTTGTTATCTCTGTTCCACCAATAGTTACCTTATAGACCTGCTTGCCTTCCTCGAAGTAATCTATTGTCTTCGCGCCGGAAATCACCATCTTCAAGCAGAAGGAGTCTCCTGCACCGCACTTTTCGTCGGCATCAAAGTCTGCTGCATCCATATTGATCTCGACTCCCGTGTCAACACCAACAATGGAAGCCTTGATATGGAGTGCATCCATCGCATTTACAGCTCCATCACCATCTACATCACCGAGAACATAAGTGTCATCATAGGTGAAGCTCTGTTCAAGGTAGATCATGATAGCAGAAGAACAAACTGTCATTGCTCCGAAAAGCATTGTTACAGTAAGGAGAACTGCTAAAATCTTTTTCATATTTCCTCCGTTCTGCCCTTTCGGGCATATAATTTTACTCATACATTTTAACATGAATTTAATGATTTTTCAACACAATTAAGCAATAGTTCACATTTCACATTTAACAAAAAAAAGGCAATCTGTTTGTGCAGATTGCCTTCTTTATTTTACGGTTTTACGCCGGGACGTCTTGAGCCGTTCTCATAGAACTGTGTCATAGGATTAACTGTTACATCACACTTATTGGGAACCTGATAAATATCTCCCGAGAAGATACTGATATCGTTATTTACAATAAAGTTATACATCCATGTATATCTTTCCGTATATTCCCTCTTGGAATCAGCGTCTCCGTTTACATACATTTCCTCATGAAGTGCGGAAAGCGCCATGAAATCACAGCTTACGAGAAGTGTATCTATTCTGTAGCGCTGTTCTGTATTAGCAGTCTTTGCACGTGCAGTTTCAAGAAGGCCTCTCATCTCTCCGTAATGCTCTCCAAGGTACTCATATGAATACATATCACCGGGGCGGTCATAGTTATTGATAAAGCAGGTTCCGCACTGATCTCCCGCTTCTGTCTGCATGAGGATATACTCGTATATCTCCTCATATCCGTCTCCGTAATAGATATAGAGATATTCCTTTACTATCTCGCAGAATTCCTCATATGTCATGGAAGGATCCCACATAAGCTTTACTGTAGCATAAGCTTTAAGGGATTCAAAGTTATATGTTCTTCCTCCGCCCTCATAGTATATACCGTTTACGTTACACTCATCAAAGAGATACTTTGTATTCCAGTAGAGGTTAGGAATATTGGGACAGCCGATAAGATAATAGTGATAAGTTACAGGATATATCCAGAACCACAGCTCAGCTCCCGTTTCGCGGCAGAGATTGCCCCAGAAGCCGAGTGCCTCGATATCGTTATCATTCTTCATTCCGTTGAGCTGACCGCCCTTTTCATAGCAGTCCTCTCTGCCGAGAATATGGTTATCACAGCTTACGCCGCAATAAAGGATAACAAGATTATCACGGGGCTTGATATTAGTGGGGAAATCCTTTGCATATACGATTCCGTAAAGGCGAAGGCCGGGATAATAAGCCTGAACATCATCAACCGCCTTATTATAAAGCTGGAGGTAAAGTCCTGAGAAGCCTTCGGGAGCAACATACTCATTCTTTTCAGTATTAACGTTATCCTTCTTGCCGTTCACGATAGCGGTACAATTACGGCATGTGCAATAATACTGGTTATCAAGGATGGAGAAGGACATTACGCTTATCTCATATTCATAATGAAGATCATTGCCCCATCCCATGGACATCTTATTACATTCAAGCATTCCGTTGAAAAGCTTTTCATAAACAGATTTATTCGTTGCGCAGGGCTGCCAGCCGTATGCATCGGGGAACGTACCTGAAGCATACTTTGCTTCAAGTATCTGCTGCTCTGTCATACCTGTTGTATCTGCAGGCACGGTACCGCTTGACATCTTCCAGTATTCATAGAAAGAATGTGCATTACTGTAAATAGGGCCTGTAAGTGTTCCGAATCTCTTATCACTATAGGCATAAAGCTGAGTTCCGTTCAGTCTGTTGGGAAAATAATGAACATGAGCTCCGCCGCTGCCGTAAGTCTGAGAAGCATGTCTGAATACGATGGGAGGTATATACTCCTTGGAAGCACCTTCAGGGATATCCACAGTACGGGACTTATACACAAAGGTTTCATTATTGGAGACAAAGCGTACTCCGAGATATTCCTCAAGGATCTCATATACCGCATACATATTTCCGCGGTATGTACCCTCTATATAGAGCTCTCCGTCACGTACCTCGTACTTATATCCCTCAACGCCGAGGACCTTTCCCCTCTCACTTTCCATATGAAGCTCATTGAGATAGATTCCCTTAGCTGTTGTTGGTGTACCGTATGCAAGAGGAAGAGAAACTCCCGCAACCTTTTCAACATACTTTTTAAGATTAAGGTATGCATAATAGGAGTTATTCTCGTCTGTGATACCCTCATTGAGAACGATACAGTACTCAGAGATATCGTTTCCTCCGATAGTCAGCTTATACACCTGATTACCGTTCTCAAAATCCTCGGCTTTTCTTGCGCCGGAGATCACCATCTTCAAGCAGAAGGAGTCTCCCGCGCCGCATTTTGAATCTGCATCGAAGTCTGCCGCATCGATTATTATCTCTGCACCTGAATCAACGCCCACGATAGACGCTTTGATATGGAGTGCATCCATCGCATTTACAGATCCATCGCCATTCACATCGCCAAGGGCAAACGTTTTGTCGTTGATAAATTTGTTATTGATGCCAAAGTCGTATGCCGCAGCAGCCTGAACGATCATCAGGAATGTCATCAATATACACATAACCATTGAAAATATCTTTTTCATATTTCCTCCGTTCCGCCCTCTCGGGCATATATTTATATTAAAAGTTTATCATGTTTCCCATTAAAAATCAAGACTTTAACAAATAAAATTACCCGAGCGCAAAAAAGCAGCTCGGGTAATTCTTTATTCAATTATTACGGATATATTCCGGGTCTTCTTGAGCCATACTCATAGAATTGGGTCATGGGATTGATCTCATAGTCTATCGTCTGAGGCAAGAAATAAAGGCCCGGTTCAGAGAAAATCACCATATTATGGCTCTTTATATAGTTATACATCCAGTCGTATCTTTCGCGATAAAGCTCTGTATTATTACCGTTTGTATACCAATCGGTATGGACAGAAGAAAGTCCCATAAAGTCACAGCAAACAAGAAGAGTTTCTATTCTTCCCTTCTGCTCGTCTGTCGCCGCCTTTTCAAGGGCTGTTTCGAGAAGGCCTCTCATCTTACCGTAATTCTCTGCAAGATATGCATAGGAATACATATCTCCGGGACGGTCATAGTTATTGATAAAGCATGTGCCGCACTGGTCTCCGGCCTCGGTCTGCATCATTATGTACTCATAAAGCTCCTCATAGCCGTTACCGTAGTACATATAGAGATACTCTTTAATGTATTCTGTACACTCTTCGTAGGTCATATCCGGTTCCCACATAAGCTTTACTGAAATATATGCCTTGAGTGTCTCGAAATTATATGTTCTACCGCCGCCCTCATAGAAGATTCCTGTTACATTACACTCATCCATAAGATACTTTATATTGTAATAGAGGTTCGGAATATTGGGACAAGCTGTAAGATAGTAATGATATGTTACGGGATATACCCAGAACCAAAGCTCAGCGCCGCTTTCAACACAGAGGTCTCCCCAGAAATTAAGAGCCACTTCATCGTTATTCTTGTTCATTCCATTGAGCTGACCGCCTTTTTCATAGCAGTCCTCCATGCCGAGGATATGGTTATTACAGCCGATACCGCAGTAAAGGATAACAAGATTTTCATTCGGCTTGATGGTAGTAGGATAATCCTTTGCATACACGATACCCATAAGACGAACACCGGGATAATATTCCTGAACGTCTACGCAGGCTTTATTATATAACTGGAGATAAAGACCGGAATAGCCCTCGGGAGGAACGTATTCATTCTTCTCTGTGCTAAGATTATCCTTCTTACCGTTTACAATAATAGAACAGTTACGGCAGGTACAGTAATGCTGGTTATCAAGTATGGAAAATGAGAAAAGAGACACACCCTCTTCTATGAAAGGCGTATTTCCCCAAAGCATACTCATTCTGTTACATTCAAGCATTCCCTGAAACAGTTTTTGATAAACAGATTCATTAGTTGCACAGGGCTGCCAGCCGTATGCATCAGGAAATTCTGCGCTGGCATATTTTGCCTCAAGGATCTGAACCTCAGTCATACCCGTAGTATCCTCGGGATATGTACCGTTTCCCATCTTCCAATATTCATAGAAGGAATGGGCATTACTGAATAACGGACCTGTCAGTGTTCCGAAGCGCTTTTCATCATAGCTTGAAATATAGTCACCGTTAAGCTTATTTGCAAGGTAGTGATTAAGAGCACCATCCTGACCGTAAGTGTGACGGGCTACTCTGAAAGTAATCTTAGGATATATCTCCTCTGCTGTTCCCTCGGGGATATCAACAGTTCTTGCCTTATATACAAATGTTTCATCATTTAAGAAGAAGCGCACGCCAAGATATTTTTCTATGAGCTCATATGCTGCGTACATAGTTCCTCTTAACGTTCCGTGAATAATGAGATCCCCTTCTGATACCTCGTATCTGAATCCCTCAATGCCGTATCTCTGGCCCTCTTCGCTGAAAAGATCGATCTGATCAATGTATATCCCTCTCTCACCTGAGGGGGCGCCATAGGATATGGACAGCTCTGCACCTGTAATCTGAGCTATATACTTCTGAAGAAGAAGAGCTGCAATATAAGAATTATCCTCATCTGTTATTCCCTCGTTCAAAACGATAGAATACTCTGAAATATCATTTCCTCCGATGGTAAACTTATATACCTGCTTACCGTTTTCAAAATCTGCTGTATTCTTAGCGCCGGAAAGAACAAGCTTCATGCAAAACGAGTCGCCTGCGCCGCATTTTGTATCGGCATCAAAGTCTGCAGCTTTGATATCAAGCTCAATATCTGTCTCTACTCCCACAATAGATGCCTTGATATAGAATGCATCCTGTGCGTTGACAGTTCCGTCAGCATTTATGTCTCCAAGTTTAAAGGTCTCATCATTTACAAAGTCCTGAGACAACTTAAAATCATAGCCGGCAAAAACCTGCACAATCATGGAAAACGCCATCATGACGCAAATCAGCATTGCAATGATTTTTTTCATATTTTCTCCATTCCGCCCAAAGGCTTATTAGTTATTTTTAGTTTACCATACTTATATGCTTATTTCAATAATTTAAACTAAATATGTATTATAGAATTGTGAATATTTTTTCCGGTGATAACATATGACAAAATCCACATATTTCACATAGTAAAATCAAGAAAAAAGAAAGGTTTACATTATGGAATTTGAAAACGGACATGTTAAGCTCTCCGTAAACGGAGATGCACTTATCGCTGTCATTTGCGGCGAGATCGACCACCATTCCGCACGTACTATCCGTGAGGCTATAGATGCAGCCCTAATATCATATTCCCCCGATGCTCTTATTCTTGACCTATCCGGAATAACGTTTATGGATTCATCGGGACTCGGACTTGTTTTGGGAAGATATACAAAAGCAACAGAAGCTTCAATTGATTTTTCTGTTATCGGAGCCGGCGAGCGGATCATTAAAATGTTTGATATGGCAGGTCTTGACAGGATTATAAACTACAAGGAGAAAAAAGATGAAAAAAGAATGTGAAAATGCGCTGAAATGTGAGTTTCCCTCTCTATCGCAAAATGAGTCACTTGCAAGATCTCTGATCTCTGCATTTATCATGCAGCTCAACCCTACGGTGGCTGAGCTTGCCGATATAAAATGCGCGGTATCCGAGGCAGTTACCAACTGTACAGTCCACGCGTACAGAGACACAGTCGGTCCCATTGTTATGACTGCCAAAGCATACAGCGACAGGTCTGTAAGAATCGAGATCAAGGACCGCGGTTGCGGTATAGAGAATATAGCTACAGCCATGCAACCCTTATACACAACGGACAAGGAAGGCGAACGAAGCGGACTTGGATTTACCGTTATGGAAAGCTTTTGCGATAAGCTCAGGGTTGCCTCAAAGCCCGGCAAAGGCACTAAGGTCACGCTTATAAAAACTCTCTCCAAACTATACTCCGCTACATAACGGAGGGAGTGATACTATTTGAATGCATACAAGGATAATCTGTTATTTATTGAAAAAGCCAAAGATGGGGATACAGAGGCACAGGAAAAGCTTATAAAGCTGAACTACCCTCTCGCGGTTTCTCTTGCGAGACGCTTTACAGGCAGAGGATGTGAGCTTGAGGATCTTATTCAGCTTGCACTTTTCGGAATGCTCAAAGCAATCAAAAGCTTTGATCCTGAGAGAGGCTGCGCTTTTTCCACCTACGCTGTTCCTCTTATTATCGGTGAAATACGGAAGTTTCTGCGGGATGACGGACTTATAAAGGTCAGTCGGGAAAACAAACGAAATGCCGCAACAATACTTCGCCTGCGGGAAGAATTTTCCTCGGATCACGGCAGAGAGCCACACATTGACGAGCTATGCGAATTATCCGGTTTTGATCGCGAGACCGTTATTATAGCCCTTGACTGTTCAAAGCCTGTGGCTTCCATGTCTGAGCCGCTGACTGACGAAGGCGGATTCACTGTAGAAAACACTCTCGGCGATAACGGAAGCACCATTGAACGGGCATTTGACAAAATTGCCCTATCCGATGCTCTCGCTAAATTACCTGAGGAATGGCGCAAGATCATTATCCTGAGATATTTCAAGGATATGTCTCAACAGCAAACAGCAGATATGCTGGGACTCTCTCAGGTCAAGGTATCCCGTGAAGAAAAAAAGATAATTGCAGAGCTCAGGAAAAGTATTGTATGATAACCGCTTTTAAAAAACATGTATGCTCAGCTTAAGAAAAAGACTTACGCATATAGGCATTTAACAAAAAAACATTGTAAAGGATCCTATCCCTTACAATGTTTTTTTATCACTTTGATATTTTTCCCCACCAATACTCTTCTATAAGATTTCCAAGTCTTCTGCTTGCCGGGAAATCCACTTTTCTTGCCTTTGTATCCACTACATCATTCTTCTTTGCGTACATGGGGTATATAAAATAATCCTTATAAAGCCCCTTTGTTCTTGCTATGGTCTCTACTTGATTCCATCTTGCATATCTTTTTATGCCAAAGATATACACTATAGTTATGTCATCCTTTGTTACTGAGGCATAAAAAGGAAAAACTGCAAAGGAACAGCCGAGAAGGCAAAGACATACTGCAAGGCTTATGAGCTTATTTGCGGCAAACCCATCAAACAATGACCATATTACAACAACGGTTATGAATGCTACTGCAAAGATACAAAGAAGCCCTCTTATATTTACAACGGTTTTCATATTACAAAATCACCGTCTTTCCGGCAGGGATACATACAGGCTTATGGTCTGCTTTGATCCACACGTCAATACAAGTAGGATTATAAACAATATCGCAGTTTGCAGAGAAACGGAGTGAGCGCACAGCAGTGAGATAATCGTATATCTCAATATTCGTTGCATACCAGATGTTATCGTCTCCGCTGACAGTGCGGCAAAGCTCCTCCATCTGCTCCCATTTTTCCTCATCATAGAACTCATAACTATGTCCCCATACGTAAAAAAGGCGCATGAAGCTGAAAAGCATGGGAGACATAAAGCTTTCCCAAAGCTCCTTTGTAAATGCTGCGTGATGACAGGTGGGGTCCCATCTCATAAAGTCTGAGGGGATGCCGAAAGCATTGGTTGCAGCTACAGTTCTTGAATACTCCATTCCCTCACATCGGCAGGCATCGATAACTCTCTGATCGAAGCTTGAGAAGGGATAGGACATACCGCGGACGGGATAGCCGCACTTTCCTTCAAGGAAGATGCGATTCTCTCTGATCTCTCGACGGATATATTCATCGGGAGTATAGTAAAGAAAAGGATGCTGAGATGCGTGGCATGATATCTCGTGGCCTGCATACAGCTCTTTATAATCATCGGGGGATACAAATTCGGGATCCTTTAAAAACTGAGGAAAATGCTCCTCGAATCCGGGATTATTGAGATGGAAGGTTCCCTTAAGTCCGTATTTATTGAACATTTCAACAAGACGGCGGTCCTCAATACGTCCGTCATCATAGCTGAATGTGACGCATCTTTCTTTTCCATCTTTCCAAAGCGTTGTTTCTATGAATTTCATAACAAAGCTCCTTTGAATCAATTGATATATCATTGTATCACAGTTTTTTCACTATGTCAAACATTCCATTAATACAGTATCGCCCATACGAGATAACTACTAAATCCTTCGTTAAACTGAAATTGACAACCCCATAAAAAAGATGTATAATAAGGAAAACACATTCAGAGGATATAATTATGACCTTTACAAAGAAGATAGATGAAATGAATCTTATGGGCAATGGCATCACAAAGCTTGACGGATGCGTTGTCTTTTGTCTCGGTGCTGTTGACGGAGATACGGTTACTTGCGAGATCACTCAGGAGAAAAAGAATTTTAAAATTGCTGAAGTGATCTCTATTGATGATCCTTCACCCTACCGAGAAGAACCTGACTGCCCTCACTTCCCTGCATGCGGCGGATGCGATCTTCGCCATATCACATATGAGCATGAGCTTGAAGTAAAAAAAGCAGGTGTTGAAGCAGCTCTCAGAAAGATAGGAAAGGGTGAGATCAAGGTTTCCGAAATTCTTTCAGCAGAGCCCAACCACTATAGAAATAAGGCTGTTCTTCGCTTTGGCGACGGTATTTTCGGTTTTTCCGAGGGAAAAAGCGACAACATCGTTTCCTGCGAGGGCTGCAAGATCATTCCCTCCCTTTTCTGCGAAATCGGTAAATTTACCGCTGAGTTTTTCAAAAACGGTATAGACGGGGTTTCCTATCTTTTCCTCAGAAAGAACAGCGCCGAGACTGAGATCTCAGCAATTCTCGGAACTCGCGATAAATACAGTTATCTCGATATTGAAGGTTTTGCAGAGGCACTTTGCGAAAAATATCCTCAGGTCGTTGGCGTTCTAACAAAAGCCGGAGACCACCCCGAGGACGGAGTGGAACCCGATCTCATTCTCGGAAAGGATTATATTGAGGAAGATTTCCTCGGTCTTTCCCTCATCGTTTCTCCCTGCTCTTTCTTCCAGGTTAATCACGCCGTTGCAGAAAAGCTTTGCAGAAAGGCCGCTGATTTTGCTCTCTCCGGAGAAGGAAGCTTTGGAGCCGATCTTTACTGCGGCACAGGTGTTATCGGCATGGCAATCGCCGCTCTCCATCCCGAATCATTTATCACAGGCGTTGAGATAAACGAAGCTGCAGTTGCCGATGCTAAAGAAAATGCAGAAGAAAACGGACTTACAAATATCGGATTCTTCCAGGGAGACTCTGCTGATTTTGCAAAGAGCACCTACGGAAGCATCGACTTTATCACAATCGATCCGCCCCGCGCAGGCTGCTCCGAGAAAATGATAAAGGAGCTTCTCAGAATCAAGCCCAATCGCCTTGTATATGTTTCCTGCGATCCTCAGACCCTCGCACGTGACCTTAAAAAGCTCACAGAAACAAAATATGAGATAAAGGACGTTATCGCGCTGGACCTCTTCCCCCGCACAAAGCATGTTGAAACAATCGTGCTTCTCGAAAGAAAATAATAGAAATCCCCCTACAAGCGTAATCGCTTTTGTAGGGGGATTTTTCAAATTTTGTAAAGCTTACTTCGCCGCCTTCTGCATAAGCTCGGCATAATCGAGGAATCTGTTGAATTCCTCCTCAGATTCCCATTTGTAGTTATCAAAAAGCATTTCTCCCTCAGAAAGATACTGCTTCATAAGCGCCGTATACTTATCAAACTCTTCGCTCTCAAGGTCGGAAAGAAGCTTTATTGCATCGGAAAGACCATCCCTTTCATCTGAAAACCTGTCATACGCCGCTCGGTAAAGCTCGGGGATAAACTCTGCAGTTTTCGTAAGTTCGCCGAGATATGCCTGATTTGCAGCCCCCTGAGCATAGGTATTGGAATATCCGCCCGTCAGCGCGGATGCCTTACCCAAAGTATCCTCCATGGCAAGGCGCGCATTTTTCATATTTTCATCCCTTACAAGCTTATAGACGATATCGCTTTTCGGATCATATGTAAAATCCATTCCCGTAAGGGTGGAAACAAGGGCTTTTATATCATCGGAATATGTATCCTTTCCCATTTCAGGTCTCTTTGTCTGCCATGAGATTATTTCCTTTCTTGCCTTCTCTGCTCCGGTTCCCTCCTGATTTGTACCTGCCACATCAATACTTGTGCCGCCCATCTGATAATCACCGTACATACCGTCGGGGATCTGCAGAGTATCACCTGTATATATGAGGTTTTTATTTTTGATGCCGTTTGCATTTGCTATGGCATCCACGGTAGTATTATACTTTTGTGCGATTTTTGTCAGTGTATCTCCGGACTGTATCTTATATGTTATCATCCTTTTCCTCCGTTCTTTCAAATATCTTTTTTCTTGCCGCATTGGAAAAATTATCCTCGGATAGATTAGCAAGGGTGACATTCAAGCTCTCGGCAAGCGTATAAAGCCATGATGTAAGCCTCTCCAGCTGTTCTTTGGTACCGCCGCCTGTGGGCGGTCTTGAAATGTTGAATTTCATATATTATCTCCCTTTAACCTCTAAAGTGCTGCTCTTTTCAACGGTACTTGTGATCGCAGTCACTGAGAATTCTCCCTCTCCCTCAACACGAAGCCTGAAAAAATCACATCTTCTCGGTCTTATTCTCAAAAAGGACGAGCCGACTTTCCCTCCGACAGCGGCCACAAAATGCCATCTTTCATCGCCGTTATACTCGATAAAAACCTCTGCCACGGTATTATCACCGCTTTCAAGATTGATCTGTACATTTGAAACAAACTTGCGCTCGGGAAGGTCGCATCCCATTTTCACAGTCTCGCACATCCAGTTGAAATTGCCCTCCGAAGAACAGCCTTCCTTTTTAATAACCGAACACAAGAGGCTTTTTCCATCACTTTCGGAAAGGAAATACAAGTCTCCTCCCGCTCTTGCAAAGGATATAACATTAATGCTATCCTCTTTATGCCAAAGATTACGCACAGTATCATATACAAACATTTCGCACTCACCGTCGGAGTTTTCCATAGATACAAAATATCTGTCATCCACAGTACCCGCAACAGCATTTTTGTATCTTATATCTCCGAGAGCACCGTCTACATTGACCGGCATACCGCCGCTGTATCTGACGATGCCGCTATATGTTTTGTAATACAGATCGTCATTTACGAAGACCGCACTTTTATCGCTTCCTGCTTCAATTCCCCGCGCTTGGGTTTCCGATACGGTAAACTCAGATGGGTAGCTTCCGAACACCTTAATTATTGCATCCTCCTTGAAAAAAACAGGATTTCCATCCATACATACAGCACCGGTGAAACCCCCCCCAAGACCTATACTTGTGCTCCAGGAATCTGTGGAAACACCAAGGTGTTTATGCCAGTTTTTTGCATCGTTAAGGGAACTTGCGTATATCTCATTTACACAGTTGCCATACGCATCTGTGCCGTATCTGCATCCCCACAGCCTATTGCCTGATGAAATTACATAATCCATCTCAGGTACCTCGCGATCAATATAAACAGTACCTGCAGACTGGGCATATGATTTTGAACATTCTATAACCATAATATCTCTTGCAGGTGAGATTTTCTTTATATTATAGTATCCGTTCAGATCATTATCAGACAGGCCTCGCAGCTTCACTGTATCTCCTTCTGATACGGACGAGGAAAAGCTGAGATATTTTGAAGGTGTTTCTTCCGCTTCCCCGTTTGTTATCTTATAGCAACGCCTTCTTATACGTCTGTAAGATGATGTCTCATCACTGTTCTCTCCAAGAAGATCGCAAGGTTCAAAGGCGATCTCGTAAAGATATCCGTCCTCATTTTCACCGAGTACATAGCTTGTATGAAACTCGAGTGCGCCAACGCTTCCGCTCATAAGATCATAGTACATTTTATCGGGAAAGAAATACACCTTTGTTCCCGCTACTGCAAAACTCTTTTTACCCTGAGTGAGAACTGAGGACGTATTAAACAGATCATGCCATTTATACTCTCCGTTCTCCTCATAAAACGCCTTTAATCTGTTCTCGCAATCTGCAATAAGAGCATTTTTTCGTATCTTGCCGTTGTGATATATATCCATAACCGTTATGTTGTATACCGTTTGTCCACCAAGATCTATCACTGATCTCATATCTCTTGTGCTTAATTTCGGATAATTCTTACCTGTAAGGTTTCTCATATTAACAAAGCTGCCTGCTGAAGCATCGCTTCGTATATCATACCCCCCGAATTTTCTTATCATTGTTCTCTGTGCTTTTTTTGCACCTACTACAGGGATCTTCATATGTACCTCACACACAAATATTTGTATAGTCCAGGGGCATGAATGTTCTGTTATACCAATCGGCAAAGGACGAATAAGAAGCGCTGAAACGGGCAGCTGAGGTCATATATCTGTCTATGTCATAAAGAATATCATCACATTTCATTATGAGATAATTCACATAGAGAACAGAATAAGGATCGGGAACAAAAAGAACTCTGTCTCCATCAGTTTCAGGCGTTATTATTTCCGTATTATATTCCATGCCCTCATGGGTTGCAGCGATCTCATTGATAACCGTATTTTCGATCTCTGAGATCCATTCTATAATAGTATTTCTGGATAAGCTCTCGCCTATCAATGCACTAACCTTTGCTACTGCTTCATTAATTGTCATACCTACCTCCTTTATTATAAAAGGTGCAGAAGAGAGAACCTCCTCTGCACCTTGCGGACAGAGAGCATCAGCCCTGTGCAAAAGCCTCAATAAACGCTTCTGCCGCACTGTCCTGCCTCTGAGAATTTTCTATAACCTCGGCAAAACGGATGGGCACCTCTACTGCTCTTCCTGTCTGAACGAGCATATTTTCCCCGTTGACCGCAACATATCTTTCTGTATCATCTTTATTATTTCGGGGTACAAATACCACTTTTGTTTCTGCCGCAAAATCTTTATTTTCTGAAACTTTTGACATTGCCATGCTTCCTTTCATTTAATTATCAGTTGGATGCAGTTACAGAGCCTGAGAAGGAGGATGCAGATTCTACTCTAAGCATATATTCCTCAACAAGTCTCTTTGCTACCTTTGTTGCCTTCCAGCCCACAGATGATCTCTGATTAAGGGGGTCGTTGCCGTATCCCTTCTGCTTTACGATATGCTCAATACCGCCTCCGGCAATATCGGTAGTACCGTATGCATTCGCACCGATGAAAAGTGTACAGAACACTGCAATTCCGTCCTTTCCACCCTCATCACCTGCATAGATCTTCGCCTCTGTTGACTGAATAAAGCGAACTCCCGCAAGAGTGCCGATCTCACCGTTGAGTATAGACTTGGGATCAGCATACTTCTGGATATCTATCCACTGGCCCTTTGCATCCTGCATGAGATCATATGCAACATAGGGATGGATCACAGCTACATAGTAACCGTCAAACGTGGGCGCATTCATAGCCTTAAGCTGTGCCGCTGCGCGGAAAACATCGCATACTCTTAACTTACAATTGTTTGTAATTGCAGATCGTGATGTTACGGGAGTTTCGGTTCCGTCAGCTGCAACAGCAGGACAGTAATTTACATTTGTGCCGCCCATGATCTGATTACGAACCACAGTATCTATAGTTCTTCCTGCCTGATCAGCAAGCTGCTTTGTTGCCTCCACTACGATAGGGTCCACACTTGTGAGTTCAAGCATATCTGTAAGCTCAACGTAGTCGCCGTACTGGTCAACCGTTGCAGTTACGGGAACAACTGTGAGCTTGGATGCCGTAGGAGTAACGCCCTCTGTGATAGGTGTAAGTGCCTTGGGCAGTGAATTGAATTTTCTGAATTCAATAGACTTACCGCCCCCCTTGGGAATGGGACGCTTCTGGGCAAACTGGTCAAATACCAATGAAGGACCTGCAAGCTCAATAAGAGTTTTGTCGTAGAAGGTCTTCATTTCTGCAGAAAGTCCGTTATTTGCAGAATATGCAATATTTTCTGTATTGTTATTTGTATTTACGTATGCCTCTGTAGAATGTACTACATCACCTACTGCAAAAAGCTGAAGATCGATGGTTTCAAAATTGGATGCCATATAATGCTCCTTTCAAGTTAGAATTTAATTTTTGCGCCCTTCTCTACACGGTGAAGTATATCTCGTATTCCTCTGCCTGTGAGATTTTCGACGCTGGTATGGCTTTGGGAAGGAGCTCTTTTTCCTCCGTTTTCATCAGGTCTCATTGAGTTCATTTGGATTTTTTCCATAAGATCTGCAAGGGCTTCCCTTCTCGCGGAATCTGCCGCTTCTTTTATGAGATCCTCGGTATGTTTTGCTCTCCAGGCCTCCTCAAGGGAAAATCCTGCTCTAAGCATTCCCGAAAAATGGCGGTCTGCAAGCTCCTTTCCTATATCAAAGCCTTTTATTTTTGAGGAGAGCTTTTCTGCCTCCGACAAGAGCTCCCTATATACCCTCTCAGCATTTCGGGTTCTCAACCTTTCATTAAGTGATGCCCGAGCACATCTCTGTGTTATCAGATCAATGAGAGAATTGCTGTCCTCAGCCTCAATTCCCAGAAGAGCTCCGATACTTTTGAGAGCATCGGTGTCCCCTTTTGCTTTTCCGTTTATTTCGCAGTCGGACTGCTCATCTCTCGCAACTTCTGATACCACCTCACCTGCCGCAGCGGAATCAGACTGCTCTGCAGCGCAGCCGCTTTCACCCTCGGCAAAAAGTTGAAGATCAAATCGAACGTTTTTCATGCTTTCCTCCTTTTCTGACTTCGCGAAGTCTGGTGGAATTATATCAGCATATATTTATTGTCTCTCCCCCGAAATTCATCCTTTCGCACTTTTGCAACAAAGGAGCAAACAACACATAAAAACAAACAAGGAGAAGCTTCATAATCGAAGTTTCTCCTTGTTTTCTCATTATTTATAATAAAGTGTATACTTACTCTCAAGTCTTACAGGGGAATAGGAAGTCTTTGATCTTCTCAGACCTTCAAGGCCCATATCCTCTTCACGGTTTATATACAATACACTGTCCGGCATCATTAACTGATATCCCCTGGCAAGAGTCTGATATGCTCCGGGAATACTCTTCTCTGCCTTTTCGGTATGTACTATAACAGTATCCCCGAATATCTCGCCCAAGGTCAGGCCAATGATCTTCCCATCAAGGCGAAGAACAGCGCCGCTCATTGAATAAACGCCCGGATCTTCTATAACAGGCAGTGTTGCCTTATATTCATCGTCATCAACAGACGAAGTTTCCGGATTATCTATACAATATTTCTCATAAAATGCAAGTGCTTCTCTGCGGTTTTCCTCACAAAGCGGTTCAACTATATGACAAGGATGCTCCTTTGCAAATTTATTGAGATTATATTTGTAATTATGATGCTTCTTTCCGGAGGGATTGCAAAAATCTTCTCTGAGGTAAATATAATCAGCCCAGTCACGGTCTGCAAAAATACGCGTCTCCTCAACTCCGAAAACATCTGCAACGTCCTTTTTCATGCTTTCCGGAATTACTGAAAGAGTCACATCTGTGCGAGACTTTACATATTCGTAGAGCAGATACAATGCTTCTTTTCCCACATTACCGATCGGCATGAGATAGGATATTCCTTCCTCTTCCTCGTAACAGGCTTTCAGATAAAGGCATCCGTCCCCTTCGGCATATTCCATAGCATATGCTTCGTGCCACATTTTTACCGTGCCCGGTGCATAATCGCAAAATCGTGTATCCCTTTCTTTTTCAAGATACAGATCAAAATATTTATCTATGACTTTAAAATCCTCTTTTGTTATTCTTTTAAATACCAACATTTCGCTGTTTTTTCTCTCAATTCCATCTTTTTATATATTTGTCAAATATTACCAATTGATTTTCGCCAAATTTGTGCAACATTAAAGCTGGTAATCACTTGCAATAATTACCAATTTATGGTAATATCTAATTACCAAATATTACCACTTACTGGAGTACAAAAATATGGAAAAAATTAAAATTCTTATTGCCGACGAAAACCTTGAAGCAAGAAAAGCCTGTCGCGAAGCCCTGCTCCAGGCAGGACACCGCTATGTTGACGAAGTATCAAACGGTGAGGATGCCATTAAAGCAATATTCCGCAGTCATCCCGATGTTGTAATTGCAGATGTATGGCTTTCAAAGCTTGATGGCATCGGACTGATCCGCCAGGCACTTGCACATGATTTCGGTCAGGACAAGCCCCCTGCTTTTATAATCGCATCTCTCGTTACCAATCAGAATATTTTTGTTGAAGCGGCACGCGCAGGAGCCGCTCTATGCCTTCCCAAGCCCCTTGACTATGCAAGTCTCGCTGACCATATAAATTCCATTTGCCGCAGCCGCGCAGACGGTAACATTCCAAACGGAACAATGAACACAACTCCTCCGGATATTGAAGCTCAGGTTACGAAGATCATTCATCAGATAGGAGTACCTGCACATATAAAAGGCTATCAATATCTGCGAACAGCAATACTTATGACCATCAGCGATAATGATATAATAAATTCCGTTACAAAGGTACTTTACCCTTCTGTTGCGAAAAAGTACTCCACAACCACATCAAGAGTTGAGCGTGCCATACGCCATGCAATAGAGGTTGCGTGGGATCGCGGAGATATCGATACTCTCAACTCTTATTTCGGTTATACTATACAGAATAATCGCGGTAAGCCCACAAACTCAGAGTTTATTGCTATGATCGCTGATAATCTCAGGCTTAAATATAAAATTCACTGATCCTTGTATTCTACCTTTTCTCCGTCAGATGTGAAAACAACGTGGCCGATTTTATCTGTTCTGTAATACTCAATATTTCTATTTTCAAGCTCTTTGATTATCTCTCTGTGAGGATGGCCGTATGAGTTTCCGTCCTCACACTGGATTACTGCATATTTGGGGGATATCGCACTAAAAAATGCAGAGGAATTTGACGTGGACGATCCATGATGGCTCACCTGATAAATATCGGAACGGAGAAATCCTTTTTTAAACTTTTCGATTATAAGCTTTTCGGAATGTTGCTCAACATCGCCTGTTATCATAGCTGAAGTATTACCAAACTCTACCTTTGTCACTATACTGTAATCATTATAGTTTGTAAAATCAGACACAGGTGACAGAATTGTAAAAACAATATCTCCTGCAGTATATTCATCGCCTGATTTGGCTTCTATGACATTTGCTCCAGAGTTTTCAACTGCATCAAGGAGAACAGTAAAGGTTGCCGTATCAGTAGATGCATCGCTCATAATAATATTCTTCACATTAATGCTCTCTATTATCTCATCTGCTCCACCAATATGATCCTCATGAGGATGGGTCAGTATCAAATAGTCTATAGTGTCTGTATAGCTTTTAATATACTTTTCAGTACTGTCTGCATGATCTCCGGGCCCTGCATCGATCACAATCGCTGCATCTTCGGATATTATCAACGTACAGTCTCCCTGACCTACATCTATAAAATGAAACTCACAATTACCTTCTATATCTTTATTACCAAGACCTCCTACAGCATCTAAAATATAGAAAATAACTGCGATGATTATAACTATAGTTGCAGTTGTTGCTGATATCTTTTTTGTTGATTTACCTCTACCTTTTGCCATATTTCCCTCTTCAATTCTTTTTAGAAATTGATTATAGCATATTTTTCCCATTTTTACAATAGATATGCAATTACAAAGCCTGCCGTTTTCGACGGCAGGCTTTGTGTTAATTATCAGCAGAATAAAGCTTTTTCAGTTCATCAGTGATACCGAACGTATTTTTTGATATCTCCTCATAACCGTAATATATACTTCCCTTATATACTTCATAAGTTTTGGCATTTTCAACCTGGGATAACATTATTCCGGAAGGCTCCTCCCACTCACTGTATCTGTATGCAGCATGACTTATAAGAAGTGGCACATCGGTCTCAGCAAGGACTGCTGACCACCATGCAGTAAGGGCTGTATAGGATGCAGCTGTATTATCTGCCGTCCAATAAAGCTGTGGTGCAAGATAATCGACGTATCCTTCCTGCGCCCATTTGACACTATCGCAATATATATCGAAATAGGACTGTGATCCTCTTGTTGCGCTACCACTCTCGTCTCCATATCCGTTTTTCCAAATACCAAAGGGGGAAACTCCGAAGATGCAGTTTTTATCTGCATTTTTTACAGTTTCGTAGCAAAGCTTGACAAGGCTGTTTACATTATCACGTCTCCAGTCACCGATATCATCATAATCGGTACCATATTCATTAAAAGTATCGCTATCGCTAAAAGCCGCTACGACTCTGTTTCCTGCATCATCTGTTTCATAGTAAGGGTAAGGATAAAAATAGTCATCAAAAACTATTCCAGCTACATCATAGTTTTCAACGATTTCCCGAACTCCCTCTGCTATAAGTTCTCTGACCTCGGGGATACCGCAATCATAGTAAATTTTTCCGTCTGAATACTTTACGCACCAACGTGGATTATCCTTTGCAGGGTTACCGTCTTTCAAGTCATCCGTAGTTCCCCCTACAGCAACTCTCAGGGGATTTATCCATGCATGTACCTTGATATCCTTCTTTTCGGCTGCTTCTATAATATATTCAAGGCAATCAAGAGTAAGCTTTCCTTCACCGGAAAGGTATCTTGATACGGGAAATATCTCTGATTTATAAAGAGCATCGGAAGAAGGTCTGACCTGAAAAAAGATAGTATCAAGTCCTGCATCTGCAACAGTTTCCACAATAGCATCAAGCTCTGCCATAAGCTCAGATTTTGAGAGATCTGGTCGTGACGGAAAGTCTATATTAGAAATAGATGCGATCCAAACACCGTTCATTTCAGAAATTTCTGTTTTTTCAGGCGCCGTTTCAGGTTCGTCTTCATCCCTTGAAAGCACAAATACAAGCACTGCCGTTATCGCCACGAATACAAGCACAAATGCAATTGCAACGGAAGATACCACTACTAACGTTTTTTTATCATTATTTTTCAATCTCATTTCATACCTCCGTTTCATTATACTTGTCCCTTCACTGAAATATGTCAGCTTATTTTATCGTAATTTCTGTATTCTGTCAAGAAGTTAATATATAGAAAAACAGCCCCACCAAAAGGTGGGGCTGTATATTTGTAAATCAGAATGTATCAACTGTCTTCTTGTTGCCGCCGAGATAGTCACGGTCAAGAGAAAGAATACCGTTATCCATACGGAAGATACGGTCTGCCTTAGCAGCGATATCAAGGTCGTGAGTTACCATCATAAGAGTCTGGCCACGAGTCTCACGGATCTTGAGAAGCAGACGAAGAACTTCGTCAGCATTTGTACGGTCAAGGTTACCTGTAGGCTCGTCTGCGAAGAGCATCTGGGGGTTATTGATCAGAGCACGTGCGATCGCTACTCTCTGACACTGACCACCGGAAAGCTCACTGGGCAGGTGGTGGAGACGCTCGGAAAGACCAAGGCACTCAACAAGCTCACGGAGAGACTCCTGATAAGAAGCATCAGACTTATTACACATTACTGTGGGGAGAAGAATGTTCTCAAGTGCTGTGAACTGAGGGATAAGGTGGTGCTTCTGATAAATAAAGCCCATCTTTTCGCCTCTGAAACGGCCGAGAGCATCAGCGCCCATCTTTGTGATATCTGTATCATCGATGAGGATACGACCTGCATTTGCGCGGTCAAGACCTGCGCAGATATGGAGGAATGTAGACTTACCGGAACCGGAGGAACCGATGATTGCTACGAATTCTCCCTTTTCAATTTTAATATTAGCACGGTTAACCGCGGTAATAACGGAATCAGACTGTCTATACTGCTTAATAACGCTCTCAGTCTGAAGCATATACTCAGTTTTAGCCATTATTTAATCCTTTCCTGACGGGCTATGCCGTCCTATCGTTTGGTTTATTATTGTTTCAAATTTATTGCAAAGAGACGTATCACTCGTCATCCTTGCCGCCGCCACCGTTCTCAAGTGAGTAACGGTTCTTGAAGTAGCTCTTATAAGGCAGGTATGCAGAGAAGAATCCGCAACCTACAGACATTACAATTGCAATTGCAAGAGCATACCAAGGCATATAGAAGGTATAACGAACATACTCGCCGGAGAAGTTAGGAACTATTACGTTATACGCATAGAACATGAGATAGCTTCCCAGGAACGAGAGGATGATACTTACGATAAGGGAAAGAACCGCCATGCTGAGACCGCCGATAAGGTAGATCTTTCTGATATCGCTTCCGTTTGCACCCATAGACTGGATAATATTGAACTCCTTCTCTCTCTTGAAGTAGTAGAGGATCTGGGAGAAGAACCAGATGATAGGTGAAATACACAGGATAAGAACGGAGATAGCAATATAAAGCTCGTTATAGTGCTCGTCTTCCTTGATCTCATTTTCAGCAAGCTGGTTCAGGTCTGTGATAACCATGGAACCGATCTTGGAGAGACCGTCAGATGCTATCATCTCGCGGAGGCTGTTTTCGATGTATGTGATATGATTGTCATTCATCTGGAATGCATCATCTTCACCATACTTCGCGTCATATGTGTAGATGTTAAGAGTTGTTGTTGTTGCATTTCTGCCGGTTACCTTCTCGTATGCGCTGTTAAGCATATATACGGGAACGCTACCGGAAGGAATATCCTTAATAACTGCGCAAACCTCAAAGGTTGTGTAGTTATACTGGAAGTTCTTGATCTGTCTGCGGAGAAGGTTTCTGCCTGTGAGGTTGGAGTCAACCGCTGTTACCGCACCTACGTATGTAGAGAGTGCGATGGAGTCGCCTTCATTGAACTTAAACTTGGAGATATTGGAGATAGAGTCGCCGATGATAACATACTGCTTTTCCTCGGTGCTCTCAAAGATCTTATTGATATCGCCCTCGATCTCATACTGAGAAAGGAATGCGATAAGGTCTTCTCTGTTATTGGGGTCAACAGCCTTATAAACTGCGCTGTTTGTTACCTTATATGTACCCTCACCCTGATACTTGGAGTAAGAATCCTCAGTATCATATACAAAGAAGCCGGAAGCAAAGGGCTTGATGTCCTTCTTGTTTACAAGCATGAAGGAGCTGATATACTTAGCTTCTGTTGTGGGGGACTGCTTGAAGTCGAGGTCTCCGTCTGTAGGTGTTGCATTACCTGTTGCCTCAACTGCTGTGATAGCATTGAAGGTCTCGGAGAATTTAGCCTCGTCCTTATCGTTATCAAACTTCTGAAGTTCTTCCTTGAACTCTTCTCTGAAGCCAACGTTGATCTTCTGAATAGAGGAGCTGAGAGCTGTATCATAAGCTGCGCCTGTATTCTCGGGGTTGATTGTCAGAGTATACTGAGTTCTGGGATAGTTCAAGTCTGTTGTGTAGATATTTGCAAGGTAGAGACCGCAAATAAACAGCGCACAGAAGATGATAGCGGATGTAAGAAGCTGAACATTATACTTTCTGAATCTCCAGAGAGAGTACATCTCGTAGTGACCGGGGAAGCTCTTACCGAGAAGGTTAAAGGACTTTCTGGGAGATGTAACCAGGTTGGAGTTGTCCTCTGTGATAATGAGGGACATGGGGTTACGCATTGATGTTGTACGCATGGGCATAAATACTGATGCAAGAACAGCAACGGTACCAAAGATGAACAGCTTGAGAAGTACCCACGCATCAAAGGAGAATGTAAATCCGGAGGGCAGGTAGATCAAGAATACTACGAGTGTAGATACAAGCGCTGCAGGAATGAACATTACAAGCATAATAACGAACATTTCCCAGAATGCTGTTACAAACAGCATCTTGAAGTCAGCACCGAAGGTCATGTATACACCGTATGTAAACTTATACTGATTCATTCTGATATTGTAAATAGATGTCAGAAGGAATACGGAAAGTACCAAGAGAAGTACAGTGATGACCCAGAAGGTGGAGTTGTTTGCAGCAACTCTGTTTTCGTAGTCGAGAAGAAGTGTTCTCTCTGTTGTGAAGTTACGATAAGAGTAAGAAGGCTCAAGGGACTCGAGCTTGGACACATAGTTCAGTTCAAACCAATCGTAGAACTTCTTTACAGTTTCAGCATCTGCAAGTTCACCGGTCTCACGGTCAAGCTTACCGAAACGGATGAACACATCATATTCATTCTTCTGCTCACCGGTGTTGAATCGTTCTATCTCATCAACGATAACATAAGCCTGTCTGATCTCATCGGTTATACCGTAATCAGGATTCTTATATTCCTTGAGATAGTTGTACTGGCCCTGTGTCAGATCACGGATTACGTAGTGATACTCGTATTCCTCTGCGATCTGCTCGTAAGCTACAGTATTGTTGTTTGTAGCGGAAATCGCCATCATTCCGTACAAAAGCTGGATAATGAATATCGCGGCGAAGAAGCAGCAATACTGCTTAAAGTTGAGGAACACACTCTTCAGGGCTATTTTAATGTGGCGTGAAAGGTATTCCCAAAGTCTTTCAAACATCGCTCTGCGGCACTGGGTTAATCAGCGCCTCCTCCTTGATAAAATTGCCGTTACACGGATAAAATAGGCATAAATACCCCGACCCGTTTACTTTATATAATTATACCATTCTTCGCGAAAAAATGTAGCCTATTTTGAGAATAAAATATAACAAAAATATTGCCGTTTTTTTGTGCAACCTCGCAAATTCTTTGCTAAATTCACTGTTTTTTCCGATTTTTATTATTTTTCTTAATACTGACATTTTACAATTCTCCAATTTCTTTGACAAAAATTAATCTTTTTATTGACAACACACTACCCCTGTGATAAAATGTTCACACCATAAAGAGTGCGCAAGGGACAGCCCCGTAGACCGCACAGCAACCTGCAAAAGCAAGGTGCTAAAGGCTGTATGATGGGAGAATGTACCAATACCTCCCGTCTGCGACGGGAGTTTTTTATTTCCATCTCTCTCTCACCTATTGACCTTGAAACTATTATATTATAAAATATAATGTAGTCTATCTTTTTATGTATAATAAGAGGTAATATGTTTAACTTCAAAGCTAATGAAAAATACAAGACCATTGCTGTATATGCAATACTTGTTATCGTTATTTCAGCATTGATAATCCTTGCTGTTATTAACCACAAGGAAGTCGCAAAGGTAGTAAAAAGCATAACAACGGTTCTTTCACCCTTTACATATGGCTTTGTGTTTGCCTACCTGTGCAATCCGATACTTAATTTTTACGAAAACAAGGTATTACGCTTCAAAAAGGCAAAAAAGAATCACCGACGTCTGCGCAGGGCTCTTTCGCTTACCCTGACCATCATAACAGCCTCTGCTGTTATCGCTGTAATAGCATGGGCGGTCATTCCCCAGACACTGAACAGCATCAATGACTTCGGCAGCAAACTGAATTACTATATCTTAGACCTTCAGAACCTGGCGGATTCGCTGACAGTTAAATACTCGGACACACTGTTTGGCAAAGAATACACCTCCTTCACTGCCCTTCTTGCAGACCACGATATTTCATTAAATATAAAGGATATCCTCTCCGGATCCTTTACAATTTTCAAAGACAGCTTCAACCATATCATATCCACAGGATCTATGATAGTCGGAAGCATCATAAATGTCCTTTTAGGCGTTTTTATGATGATCTACTTCCTTGCATCAAAGGAAAAAATCGCAGCCCAGACAAAAAAGCTTCTTGCATCATTTATGACAAGACGCACCTACCTCAACACCATTCGCCTCGCACGATATACGCATCAGACCTTCGGCGGATTTATTGTCGGCAAGCTTATCGACTCTGCCATCATCGGCCTTTTATCCTTCGTTGTTCTCTGGGCTTTTAAAACGCCCTACTATCCCCTTCTTTCTGTTATCATCGGCGTAACAAACGTAGTCCCCACCTTCGGCCCCTTCGTAGGCGGCTTTATCGGCGGAGTTATCGTTCTTATCGCATCTCCTGAGGATTTACTTTTCTTCATTATATTTGTTATTCTTCTTCAGCAGCTCGACGGAAACGTTATCGGTCCCAAGATTCTCGGCGATTCCATCGGAATCGGTGCGATCTGGGTCATGATAGCGGTAATCCTCTTCGGCGGATTCTTCGGATTTGGCGGAATGATACTGGGAGTTCCTGCAATAGCAGTTATCTACGCTCTCACAAAGCAGGGAGCGGAAAGAAGACTAAAGGCAAAAGATATGCCCTGCTCTACAGAATTCTATGCCGCTGACCCCCCAGTTGAAAAAGTGCCTTCAAACAAGGTATTCATTGAAAAGGATGAGCCTATCCCCGAAGTAACTGCAAAAGACGACATTGTTACTGAATGCTCAAAGCAAAGACCCACTATAAAAGAAAGAATTAGAAATAATATATCATCAAAAAAATCGAAAGGAAACAAAAAACAATGAGAAAACTTTTCACATCCGAGTCCGTTACTGAAGGACATCCCGACAAAATCTCCGATAAGATCTCCGATTCTATTCTTGATGCCATCATCGCGGCTGACCCCTCTGCCCGCGTTGCTTGCGAAACCTTCGTAACTACAGGCCTTATCAACGTAATGGGCGAGATCACAACAAGCGCTTACGTTGATATCCCCACAATCGCAAGAGAGGCTGTTCGTAAGATCGGCTACGACCGCGCAAAGTACGGCTTCGACTGCGACACATGCGGCGTTCTCTCCTCTATCCACGAGCAGTCTGCAGATATCGCCCTCGGCGTTGACAACTCTGCGGAATCCAAAGCAGGTGATGCTGATCTCGGTGATACAGGTGCAGGCGACCAGGGTATGATGTTCGGCTTTGCTTGCGACGAAACTCCCGAGCTTATGCCCCTTCCCATCTCCCTCGCTCACAAGATGGCTATGCTTCTTACAGAGGTTAGAAAGAACGGCACTCTTCCCTACCTCCGTCCCGACGGAAAGACTCAGGTTACTATCGAGTACGACGGCGATAAGCCCGTTCGCGTTGATACAGTAGTAGTTTCCACTCAGCACGACCCCGAGGTTTCTCTCGAGCAGATCCGCGCTGACATTACAGAGCACGTTATCAAGCCCATCGCAGGCTATATGATGGACGATGAGACAATTCTCCACATCAACCCCACAGGCCGTTTCGTTATCGGCGGTCCCGCAGGTGATACAGGTCTTACAGGACGCAAAATCATCGTTGACACCTACGGCGGATACTCCCGTCACGGCGGCGGCGCTTTCTCCGGAAAGGACCCCACAAAGGTTGACCGCAGCGCAGCTTACATGACAAGATACCTTGCAAAGAACGTTGTTGCTGCAGGCCTTGCAAAGAAGTGCGAGATCCAGCTTGCATATGCTATCGGCGTTGCAAAGCCCGTTTCCGTAATGGTTGATACCTTCGGCACAGGTGTTATCAGCGAGAGCGCTATCGCAGACCTTCTCGTAGCTAACGTTGATATGCGCCCTGCAGCTATCATCGAGAGATTCGGCCTCAGAAGACCCATCTACGCAGACCTTGCGGCATACGGCCACATGGGACGCGAGGACCTCAATGCTCCCTGGGAAAAGACAGATCTTGTAGACATTCTCAAGAAGGCACTTTAATATAACAAAACAGCCGCCCATATTTGTATATTCCAAAAGAAATGTACAAATATGGGCGGTTTATTATTTTCTGTTGTTCACAAGGCAATTCGACTTCATGATATGATTTAATTTTTCTTATTTAAGCCCCTGCCACAAGTCGCGACAGCAAGTTCAAATCGAAACCGTTTATAAAGCCGTCGCCATTGGCATCGGCTACTTTGGTTTGCTCTTTCGCAAGAGTAACAACACCTGCAATCAGTCTTTTCAAATAATTCATATCCTTCGAATTGATAACCCCGTCTCCGTTAATATCTCCGGTGAGAATATCCCCATCCTCACTTTCAAAAACTTCAAAGCTAAGACCGTTTTCCTTTGCATATTCCTCGCTGTAGCTGCCTTCCGGACCTACCAGAGTAACAGAGCAATCGCGAAAAGCAGGAACTCCAATCTGAGTTACGCTTTCTGGAATAATTATCCGTTCAAGAGAAGTGCATCCGTTAAAGGCATTCTTTCCTATTGTTGTGACTCCATCGGGAATTTCAATTTCCCTAAGAGCTGCGCAATTGCCAAATGCTCCCGCTTCTACCGATGTATATCCCTCGGGGATGGTTATGCTTTCAAGGCTTTTGCATCCGGAAAAGGTAGAGACGGGTATTTTTCCGAGCAAAGCAGGAAGCTTTACCTCTTTTAAAGCAGTACAACCAAAGAATGTACAGCTCCCCATAGACACTACAGAATCAGGAAGGTCTATTGCTCCGAGAGAAGCACAGGAATTGAAAACAAATTCTCCCAAATACAATACCCCTTCGGGGATATCTACCCTTTCAAGCTTTGAGCAATAGTCAAAGGCTCTGGTCTCTATCTCAACAACTCCCGAAGGAATTATTATCTCAGTAACATATGTATTGAATCTAAAGGAACCGTCTCCTATAACTCTTACAGGATAACCGCCTAATGCATCGGGAATCTCCACAACAGCCTCAGCCCCCGTATATTTCACTATCTTTGCGCCACCGTCTTCAATGGTATACGTGTAATCTGAATCCCCTGCCGCAAAAGCACGGATAACGCCAACAGGTAACAACAAAAGAACCATCACAAGAGAAAGGCCAAAGGATACTGCCCTCTTCATAATATAAAATCCCCTTTCTTTATTCTGTATTGATTGTACCATACTGCTCTAAAATAATCAACAGGTTCCTCTATGTCACTATTATCGCTCCGTCATAAACTGTAATAAGGAGGACCTTTGATCTATGGATACATTCTTACACATATTCGTTTCCGTCTTCTTTATTTTCGGACTTTACTGCGCCGCTATTGAATGCTGGAATCTCATATTAAAGTTCTACCGCTTTTATAAACGAAGAAGAATTGACAAAAAGGGCAAAAAGAGTTAGAATATTAAGAACACATGAAAGGAGTCTGCCTATGTTTACAGAAGAAAAAGAGTCCGTCTGCGGCACGGTGGACTCCGTTATTTTTCAGTCCGAGGATACAGGCTATACCGTTTGCGAGATCGAGGACGAAAGCGGTTTTCCCGTAACCCTCGTTGGAACCATGCCCTACATCTGCGAGGGCGACACTGTTACCGCATCGGGCAAATGGGTGAACCACCCCACCTACGGAAAGCAGTTCCGCGTGGATATGTATGAAAAGACACTGCCCACAGGAGTCAGCGATATCCTCCGCTATCTTTCATCCGGAACTGTTAAGGGTATCGGGCCGAAAACTGCCAAAAAGATAGTCGATCGCTACGGCGAGGATACCTTTGACGTTATTGAAAACCACTCCGAATGGCTTTCGGAGATTCCCGGAATCACCCCGAGGAAGGCCGCCGATATTAATTCTTCCTTTATAGAAATGTCGGGAGCCAGAAATGTTATGATGTTCTGCTCCGATTTCTTTGGCAGCGCCACCTCGATGAAGATATATAGAAAATGGGGAAACGCCGCGATCGATCGCATTAAAAACAATCCTTATAGTCTCTGCGACAGTTTTTCCGGAATAGGATTTCGCACATGTGATGGCGTTGCCGAGTCCTTCGGCATCAGCCGCGACTGCGATGAACGTATCCTTGCAGGAATCTGCCATACCCTAGAAACCGCCGCCCACAACGGCGGACACACTTGTCTTCCCGAAAGGATCCTTATTCAGGAAGCTGCAAGAATTCTTTCTCTTGAGGAATCCAAGATAGTTTCCGGGATACATGCAGGCATCTCCTACGGAAAGCTTATTGAAGCATTCTATAACGGGGAGAATCATATATATATCGAGCGTTACCGTAAAGCAGAAACTTTCTGCTCCGATAAGCTGAAAAGAATAGACCTGGCTTGCCCTCGCGTGGATCAGAATGACATTTCTGGTTTTATCTCCAGGGTAGAACTTTCTTCCAACATAAAATACGCATCCCTTCAACGCGAGGCAATTGCTTCTGCCCTCGGGGGCGGTGTTATGATACTGACGGGCGGCCCCGGAACAGGCAAGACCACCGTCATTAAAGGCCTTATCTCAATTTTTGAAAGCATCGGCCTTGATGTTGCCCTTTCAGCCCCTACGGGACGTGCTGCAAAAAGAGTCAGCGAATCCTCCGGATGCGAAGCAAAAACCGTTCACCGACTTCTGGAAATGGAGCATTCCGATGAGCATGAGCCCAAGTTCTTACGCAATCAGAGCTGCTATCTCGATGAAGATGTTGTCATCGTGGACGAGTCCTCAATGCTTGACATCCTTCTTCTTGACGCTCTTCTCAAAGCGCTCAAACCGGGAGCAAGAGTAATATTTATCGGTGACAGAGATCAGCTTCCCTCTGTCGGCGCAGGAAATGTTCTTGCCGATCTTATCGACTCAAAGGCTTTCCGCACCATTTGCCTCACTGAGATATTCCGTCAGGCTGAAGAAAGCAAGATCATTACAAATGCACACCTTATAAATGAAGGAAAAATGCCCATAATCGATAACAAATCAAAGGATTTCTTTTTCCTTCAAAGACGTACCGATGCCGATATTGCATCAACCGTTGCAGAACTTATTTCGAAAAGACTTCCCAATGCTTACGGCGAGGAGCTTTGCTCCGGTATTCAGGTAATAACGCCTTCGCGAAAAGGACTTGCGGGAACGGAAAACCTTAATCTTCTTTTGCAAAGCACTTTAAATCCCCGCTCAAAAGGCAAGGCGGAAAGGCAAGCACACGGAATTATTCTCCGCGAGGGAGACCGTATAATGCAAATAAAAAACAACTACGATACCATGTGGGAAAAGGACGGATATGTAGGCTACGGCGTTTTCAACGGAGATATCGGAAGCATTCTCTCCATTACCAACTCAGAGGATACCATGACCCTTGATTTTGACGGCAGAGTCTCCGATTACGAGTTTTCCGCTCTGGACGAGCTTGAGCACGCATATGCCATCACCGTTCACAAAAGTCAAGGCAGTGAATATCCCCTTGTTATTATTCCCCTTTACAGCTGTGCACCCATGCTGCTTACAAGAAATCTTCTTTACACCGCAGTTACACGTGCTTCAAAAATGGTAATACTTGTGGGAAAAGCTGAGGTGCTTGAAACAATGGTCAAAAATGACATGCATACCACAAGATACACAGGGCTTTCCCGTCTTTTGAGTGATGAATAAAAGAACTCCTATAATCAACGTCCTTGCCAAATTTGCTTCTTATCTCATCCGTCTTATATTCCCTCCAAAGTGTATTATATGCGGAGATCTTCTTTATAAAGAAAGTGAAATGTGTGATGAGTGTCTTGAGGTATGGAAAAAAGCAAGGCTGTCAAAATGTCCCGTTTGCAATAAAACCGCCAGAGGCTGTAACTGCAGGACCTTTCATTTACTTGATACGGATCTGATTGGCGAAAAACGCATATCTGCCCTTGCATTTTACGGAAAATTCGGTTCCGAGGATAAAAGGGATATTCTTGTCCGCCGCCTTGTTTATGCGCTTAAAACAGCAGATGACAGAAGCAGTGTTCGTTTTGTTTCAAGAGAACTTTCCCGGCAGATACTTCACACTCTTATCAAGGCAGGAGAAAACATATCCGACTGGAAGATAACATATCCGCCGAGAAGCCGCAAGCGTATAAAAAAGTATGCCTTTGACCACGGTAAGCAGGTCGCGAAAATGATATCAGAGTATACAGGCATACCCTTTGAGGATACTATGATAAGCCATACAAAAAAGGCGCAGAAATCCTTAAACTCGATGGAAAGAAAACAGAATGCTGACACGGCATACAGTATAAAGGAAGGATTCTCTCCCTCGGGAAAGTATATTCTGGTTGACGATGTTATCACAACCGGTGCCACAGTTAATGCCGCTGCCAGGCTTTTAAAGTTTTCGGGAGCAGAAGCGGTTTATCCCGTATGTATCGCAAGATCAAAAAAGAAAAAAAGACGGCTTCGCCGTCCCGCAGAAAAGCCTTGGTTCACCGCAAAGTGAACCGGGGCTTTTTTCAACAAAGTTTTATACAATATGTCCCTGACCGAGCCATCTTATGATAAAAAGCGGCATCCTTTCGGATGCCGCTTTTTTATAGCCGATTAATTTTTAAAATCAAAGGCCGCGCTTTACATAATGAGTGTGGAGAAGCTCATGAGCTGTGTGGCTGTTGGGCTCGCCGAGGAACTCATCATATACCATCTTAACGATGGGGTTTTCATGAGACTTACGGAGCTCGAGTGCTGCATCTGCATCGTAAAGGATCTTTGCACGAACTGCACGAAGATCGATAGAGTTACGAACGCTTGCAGGCTGGATAGGCTGACCGCCGCCGTTTACACAACCGCCGGGACAAGCCATGATCTCGATGAAGTCTGCCTTATACTCGCCGGACTGGATGCCCTTGAGAAGCTTGGACGCATTTGCAGTACCGGAAGCAACTGCAACGCGAACTGTCATTTCGCCGAGCTTGTACTCAGCAAACTTGATGCCCTCAACGCCTCTTACGTCCTCGAAGTCAACCTTCTCAAGAGTTGTGCCAAGTATTACCTCTGCAGCAGTTCTGAGAGCTGCCTCCATAACACCGCCGGTTGCGCCGAAGATAACGCCTGCACCGGAGCCGATGTCTACGGGAGAATCAAACTTCTCATCCTTGAGAGCCTTGAAGTTGATACCGGAGCCTTCGATGAGTCTGCCGAGCTCTCTTGTTGTTACTGCGATATCTACGTTTGCAAGACCATCGTTCTGCTGACCGTCACGGCCAACCTCGAACTTCTTAGCTGTACAAGGAATAGCGGAAACGAATACGATATCCTTAGGATCGATACCCATCTTCTTTGCGAAGAATGCCTTGTAGATCGCACCGAACATCTGCTGAGGAGACTTACATGTGGAAATGTTGTCTGTCATCTCAGGGAAATAGTGCTCGCAGAACTTAACCCATCCGGGTGAGCAGGATGTGATCATGGGGAGAGCGCCGCCGTTCTGGATTCTGCCGAGAAGCTCGTATGCCTCTTCCATGATTGTGAGGTCTGCTGTGAAGTTCATATCATATACGCCGTCAAAGCCGAGAGCCTTGAGAGCTGCTACCATCTTGCCCTCGCAATCTGTGCCGGGCTCGTAGCCGAAGCACTCGCCGATCTGTGCACGAACAGAGGGTGCGCAGCAGATAGCAACATGCTTTGTGGGATCATTGATAGCCTCAACGATCTTCTGAGTGTCATCCTTCTCGTAGAGAGCGCCTACGGGACAAGCAACGATACACTGACCGCAGTTGATACAGGATGTGCTTGCAAGATCGCCCTCGAATGCACAGCCGATAACTGTGTCATAACCACGGTTCTGAGCACCGATAGCACCGATACCCTGAAGCTTGTTACAAGCTGCGGAGCAACGACGGCAAAGGATACACTTGTTGGGGTCACGGATGATGGATACGCTGGAATCGTCGATAGGCAGCTTCTCATCATTGGAATCGAAATAATTCTCGTCTACGCCGTAATCATGAGCATACTTCTGGAGCTCACATGTCTGAGAACGTACACAAGAAAGGCACTTCTTCTCATGAGCGGAGAGAACGAGCTGGATATTCATCTTGCGGGCAGCCTTTACCTTATCAGTGTTTGTAAGGATCTCTGTGCCTTCGCGCTCGATGGGATATACACAAGCGGTTACAAGACCGCGAGCGCCTACAACCTCTACGAGGCAGAGACGGCAAGCGCCGATCTCGTTGATATCTTTAAGATAGCAGAGAGTGGGAATCTCGATGCCTGCCTGCTTGCAAGCCTCAAGAACTGTTGTGCCGTAAGGAACGGTATAGTCTCTGCCGTTGATTTTAATGTTAAGCATTTTTGTTTCCATTATTATACTTTGCTCCTTTCCTTACTGCTTAGAAATTGCGCCGAACTTACACTTCTCGATACATGCGCCGCACTTGAGACACTTAGCTGTATCGATAACGTGAGGCTGCTTTACAGAGCCCTCGATAGCGTTTGCAGGGCAAACACGGGAGCAGAGTGTACAACCCTTACACTTATCAGCGTCGATAACGAAGTTAAGAAGCTTCTTACATACGCCTGCAGGACACTTCTTGTCAACGATATGAGCAACGTACTCATCGCGGAAGAAGCGGAGTGTAGAAAGAACGGGGTTAGGAGCTGTCTGACCGAGACCGCAGAGAGATGCGGACTTGATGTAGTTTGCAAGCTCTTCAAGCTTATCAAGGTCTTCAAGCTCGCCGTTACCCTCAGTGATCTTATTGAGGATCTCGAGCATACGAACAGTACCGATACGGCAGGGTGCACACTTACCGCAGGACTCGTCTACTGTAAACTCAAGGAAGAACTTTGCAAGGTCAACCATACAGGTATCCTCGTCCATAACGATAAGACCGCCGGAACCCATCATAGAGCCTGCTGCGATAAGGTTATCAAAGTCGATAGGAGTATCGATGAGCTGAGCAGGGAGACATCCGCCGGAGGGGCCACCTGTCTGAGCTGCCTTGAACTTCTTACCGTTAGGAATACCGCCACCGATCTCTTCGATTACCTCGCGGAGAGTTGTTCCCATGGGAACCTCTACGAGACCTGTGTTTGTGATCTTACCGCCGAGAGCGAATACCTTAGTACCGGAGGACTTCTCAGTACCGATTGCCTTGAACCAGTCAGCGCCGTTAAGGATGATCTGAGCGATATTAGCATATGTCTCAACGTTGTTGAGGATTGTGGGCTTAGCAAAGAGACCCTTAACTGCAGGGAAAGGAGGACGAGGTCTGGGCTCGCCGCGCTTACCCTCGATAGATGTCATAAGAGCTGTTTCCTCACCGCAAACGAATGCGCCTGCGCCGAGACGGAGCTCAATATCAAACTTAAAGCCTGTGCCGAGGATGTTATCACCGAGAAGGCCGTAATCTCTTGCCTGCTCGATAGCGATCTCAAGACGGCGAACAGCGATGGGGTACTCTGCACGGATGTAGATATAACCCTGGTCAGCGCCGATAGCATAACCTGCGATTGCCATAGCCTCGAGAACTGCATGGGGGTCACCCTCAAGGATAGAACGGTCCATGAATGCACCGGGGTCACCCTCGTCACCGTTACAGCAAACGTACTTCTGACCCTGGCTTCCCATAGCAAACTTCCACTTAAGACCTGTGGGGAAGCCTGCACCGCCACGACCGCGGAGACCGGAATCGAGGATTGTCTGAACAACCTCTTCACGGCTCATCTCTGTAAGAACCTTACCGAGTGCGAAGTAACCGTCACGTGCGATATACTCATCGATCTTCTCAGGGTTGATAACGCCGCAGTTACGGAGAGCGATTCTCATCTGCTTCTTATAGAAAGCAGTATCGTTAAGAGAAGAAGTCTTTCCGGCTTCCTTCTCTTCCTCTGTTGTCTTATTGTAAACGAGTCTTTCAACTACACGACCCTTTACGATATGCTCGGATACGATCTCGGGAATATCAGCAGCTTCTACTCTGGAATAGAATGTGCCATCGGGATATACGATCATGATGGGGCCGAGCGCGCAAAGACCGAAACAACCGGTCTGAACTACCTTGACTTCTTCTTCAAGGCCGGCAGCCTTGATCTCTTCGTTAAGAGTATCAATAAGCTTCAAGCTGCCGGAGGAAGTACAACCTGTACCTCCGCAAACAAGAATGTGTGAACGAACCATACTTTTTTCTCCTCCGGATTAAATATTACCGATAAGGTATTCAGCTACGGGAGCGCCGCCCTTGAGATGCTTTGCAACAACTTCCTTTGCCTTATCTGCTGTCATCTTTACGTATGTAACCTTTTCCTTGCCGTCTTCGTAGACCTCTACAACGGGCTCATACTGGCAAATGCCGATACAACCTGTCTGAGTAACCTTTACGGTGTCAGCCAGACCCTGCGCAGAAACCTCCTCAACAAAAGCGTTAAGAACAGGTCTTGCTCCGGCGGTGATGCCGCAGGTTGCCATACCGACAACTACGCGAACTTCGCCGCTTCCTGTACGGATAGCGACCTTGTCCTTCATCTGCTCTCTGATAGCAGCAAGTTCCGCTAAAGTTTTCATGATGTTTGTTCCTTTCGTATATATAAAATATTATTTTTGAGCGTATTGATCCTCGAGAAAGCCTCTGATAAATGAAAGCACCTCGAAGGAGTTCAGGGGAATATCATCCCCAAGCACTGCTCTCATCTCGGCAGTATTCATTCCAACGTCGATACCCTTATCGGAAACATGCCGATAAACAAAATCAACGTCGGGACTTCCCTGAATGAGAGTTATCATAGTTTCAACAAGATCCCCGAGGGGAACGAAATCGATGTGATCAGAGTGGAAGGTAGCAGTTACCGTCGTTCCGTGATCCTCAAATTCTTTTTCGCTTTTTGAAACTATTTCTACCCCGCCCTCCGTCTGCTCTGCCAGCATTCGAAGAAAGGGTATTCCCAGTCCCACCTTTCTGGTGGTTCTGGTGGTGAAAAAGGGGTTTGAGAGCTTTTCAACCTGCTCGGCTGTCATACCGCAGCCGTTATCGGTTACCTTAAAGGTAAGCACTCCCTTTTCCTCTTCAAGCGTTACTGAGATATTCTGAGCTCCCGCGCGAACGGAGTTCATCGTTATATCCAGAATATAAAGTGACAGATCGGTCATTTTCCCTCCAGAAGATCGATGAGCCTGTCGCGGACAAGCTGTGAGGAATAGGGCTCGTCGTCCAGCTCAAAAAAATTTTCAGCTTCGGAAATATCCCAGAGATAATGGGCATCGGAACTTTTTACAAAGGGCATTGCTTTGAGGAATGGGAACTTTTCCTCCTCCTCTGCCCTGCTGCCCGAAGAGCTTATCTCATATGCCGTATACCCCTCCCAATCGGGAAAGGTTCCGAGAATCGCAACGGCGCCGTTGGACGTTCTGTCGATATGTGCGGGATAGCAAACACCTCCGCATCGGCGACAAAGCTCTGTTCCCTCGTCGAGGGAAAGCATCGTTGCATTAAGCAACAGATATTTCTCTTCTCTTATAAAATTGTCCTCCTCGTCCATCACCTGCTGACGGCCGAATACCTCCGGACGATTTTCATAAGGGATCTTATATTCATCAACTCTCGAACCAAACTCCATAGCCGCTTCAAGGGTTCTGAAAAGACACAGAAGATGTATATCCTCCGCTACAGTCAGCTCCATTCCCGCAACGGGAACGATACCGTGCCGTCTGCAGGCCTTAAAGAATGCAGGGCAATTGGCCGTTGAATTATGGTCTGTGAGTGCTATGATCTGCAGGCCCTTAAGGACCGCCATACCTGCGATATTCGCAGGTGTCATATCATCGTCCCCGCAGGGGGAAAGGCAGGAATGGATATGCAGATCGTAATAATATTTATTCATTTTCTTTCATGTACTGTCCAATAAGTGCGCAAAGCTCAAAGGTAGATCGGCTGTCGGAGAATATGGTGATATCCTTCTCCTCCGCCACCTTTGTAACATCGCTGTCAGGCATAACGCCCTCTGCCATAACTACGCAGGCGCATTCGGTAAGACTGGCAACAGCAACAACGTTTATATTGGACATGATAGTCACCCAAATGTCACCGTACTGCGCATGGCTCATTACCCAGCTGAGAAGGTCTCCCGCATAGCATCCGCAAACCTCTTTATCAAGGCTTCCGCACACATGGGAAAGGCCTAATTTTTCCGAAAGAGTTCTGAGATCAGTCATCTTTTTTCTCCTCGCTCTCGTTTGTTATCTTGGAAGCTTCTCTATGAGCCTGCAGATAATTATGGAATGCTTCACGCATAAACACAACGCACTCATCGGCACAGATTTCGCCTCTGATTATATCCTCCGCAAATGCTGCGCAGGTAGGCGCTCCACAGGAGCCGCAGTCAAGATCGGGAAGATCCTTTCTTATCTCCTGTATCTCTGCCATCATCCTTCTCGCTTCCTTTCTGTCCTCAGAAAGGGGGGCTGTCGGGATATAATCAAATCCCGAAAGCATCATTTCTTCGGGCACATCACTGCCCTTCGGATGAAGATGGGGAGAAACCGGAAGATATCTTCTAAGCGACTGTATTCTCGCTTTTGCTATGTATGGATTAGCGACAGTCATAACACCGCCGACACAACCGCCGTTACAAGCGTTCAGCTCAATAAATTCAAGTTCGGGCAGATCAGAATCCTCTATCTGATCGAGAACTCGGATAACGTTTTCAATACCGTCTGCCGCAAGATACTTCTCATTGAACACCGCTGAACATTCACCGCCGGATATTGCCCAGCTTATTCCCACATTTCCTGCCTCAGTTGATACCGTAGGCTCTTTTGATTTTTTCATAAAATCAATAAGCTTGAAGTATACATCTGAAACGGAAACCACAAGGTCTATATTACTTTCATGCCCGGAAAAGGCATTCTTTACATAGCTGACCTTTGCGGGACAGGGGGAAATAAAGATACAGCCTATATCCTTCGGAGAAAGCTCCGGATGCTCCTTAAGTGCTTTTTCTCTTGCCATCTTACCTGCCACCTCAACAGGCGGAAGGATCGGCATTATATTATCGCAGAGGGATGGAAAGCGCATTCTTATAAGTCTCACCACAACAGGACACGCCGAGCTGATAACGGGTTTTCTTATCTTTTCATTTCTCAGATATTGTCTTGTGTAGCCGGACACATACTCCGCAGCCTTTGCCACCTCGAAGACATCGTCAAATCCCATATCAAGGAGTCCCTGTATGACGAAATCTATATCATCGAGATTGTCAAACTGACCGTAAAGGGCGGGAGCAGGAAGCGCTATTTTGTATTTAAAATTATTTAGACAGTCAAGTGAGTCATGGGTAGCTTTTTTCGCATTGTAGGGACATACCCTTATGCATTCTCCGCAATCGATACACTTTTGCGAATTGATGGCAGCACAGCCACTCCTTATGCGGATCGCCTCGGTTGGACATCGCTGCAAACAATGCGTGCACCCCTTACACTTTGACACGTCAAGGGACACGGAATGCTTATACTCTATCATAACTGCTCCAATACGGCATTAAACATTGACCTTCATTATGATGGTTGTGCCTTTGCCGACCTCGGTTTCAATTTCAAGTGAATCGGTATATTTCTTCATATTCGGCAAGCCCATACCTGCGCCGAATCCAAGCGAGCGTATGTTATCCTTTGCAGTGGAGAAGCCCTCCTGCATCGCAAGAGACACATCGGGAATACCGGGGCCCTGAT
>JAZTXZ010000130.1:0-9374 GCA_045636685.1 Candidatus Avispirillum sp.
AATTAAGCAGGGGCTTGAAGCGACGCGGTAGTGAATGACAGTCCGGTGGACTGTCAGAGCCGCGGCGGACCGAGGAGCGTAGCAAAGCCGAAATTAATACTCGGCTTTGCGGTGTCGCGACGAGACTCAAGTCCCGTCTCTCGCACCAACAAAAAAGACCACCATCAGGTGGTCTTTTTTGTTGCTTGAATTAAGTAAGGATTTGAAGCCCACAAGCAATGCAGATTGCAAAGTAATATGCTGTCCCGTCCCTCGCACCACAAACTCCCGAAGGTAAATACCTTCGGGAGTTTTCTGTTGCGCATATAATATGCACATAAGAAGTGGTGTATTTATAATATTGCTATCACACCGAGATTATGATATAATTGAATTAAAGTAAATATAGGACAATGTGATAGTATGACCGAGGTAGTAGCCGCTCTTATATGGGCGGATGAAAAATTCATGATATGTCAGAGACCGGCGAATAAGGCGAGGGGGCTTCTCTGGGAGTTTGTCGGCGGCAAGGTTGAGGCGGGAGAAACTAAGGAACAGGCCCTCATTCGTGAATGCAGAGAGGAGCTTGACGTTACTTTATCCGTTGGAGAAGTGTTTATGGATGTTGTCCATGAATATCCCGACCTTACAGTACATCTTACTCTTTTCAATGCTACGATCTTTGAAGGTATTCCCAAAAAGCTTGAGCATAATGATATAAAATGGATAATGCCTGCAGAAATCCCGAACTACGATTTCTGCCCCGCAGATGAGGAAATACTTGAAAAAATTAAGAAATATTACGGTAAGGTTAAATAAGAATCGAGGAGTAATATGCTAACCTACACATACATAGAAAAAGGGAAGTTTGGTTTTGCACAAAAGCCTGTGCCTGAGATTCTTCATGAGCGGGATGCTATTGTTAAGGTTACTCTTGCAAGCATTTGCTCAAGTGATCTTCATATAAAGCACGGAAGTGTTCCGAGGGCGGTGCCCGGAATCACTGTTGGGCACGAGATGGTCGGTATTGTTGAAAAGGTGGGAAGTGCTGTAACTAACGTAAAGCCCGGGGACCGTGTTACCGTTAACGTGGAGACCTTTTGCGGAGAGTGCTTCTTTTGCAAAAAGGGCTTTGTGAATAATTGTACAGATAAAGACGGTGGTTGGGCTCTCGGCTGTCGCATTGACGGAGGGCAGGCAGAGTATGTGAGAGTGCCCTTTGCTGATACGGGGCTTAACAGAATTCCCGATAACGTTACAGACAGGCAGGCTCTTCTTGTTGGAGACGTTCTTGCCACGGGATACTGGGCGGCAAGGATATCCGAGATCACAGAGGATGATACCGTTCTTATTATCGGTGCGGGCCCTACGGGAATATGCACTCTTATTTGCGCTATGCTAAAAAATCCTAAGCGCATAATCCTTTGCGAAAAGGACAGGGAGCGCATTGAATTTATAAATAAGAATTATCCTGAGGTGCTGACAGTTTCTCCCGAGGAATGTCTTAGCTTTGTAAAGGACAACAGCGACCACGGCGGCGCAGATATTGTTCTTGAGGTTGCGGGAGCTGATTCAACCTTTCGCCTTGCATGGGAATGCGCTCGTCCAAATGCAATTGTTACGGTGGTAGCACTTTACGATAAAGCGCAAGAGCTGCCTCTTCCGCGTATGTATGGAAAGAATCTTATTTTCAAAACGGGCGGTGTTGACGGATGCGATTGCGAGGAAACACTGCGTCTGATCTCCGAGGGAAAGATAAACACAGAGCCTTTGATAACTCATACATATCCGCTTTCACGGATAGACGAGGCTTATGATTTATTTGAAACCAGGCTTGACGGCGTTATCAAAATAGCTATAGAGTACTGAATAATACAAGAATAACTGAAAATCGATTTTAAGATGGAATAAAATAAGGATATTAAATGAAAAACAATTACGAGACAGAGGCAAAAGCTCGTTGGGGCAATACTGAGGCCTACAGTGAGCACAGGGAAAAGACAAAGAGTTATTCAAAAGAGAAATGGTCTGAGGCAAGTGACGGTTTGATGGCGATATTTTCCTGCTTTGCAGAGTGCAAGGCGCGGGGAAATGATGCTGAGTCTCAGGAAGCTCAAAATCTTGTGGCAAAGCTGCAGGCGCACATAACACAAAATTATTATACCTGCACCGAGGAAATTCTTTCAGGTCTTGGAAAGATGTACGCTTGTGACATGCGTTTTAAGAATAACATCGACAAATGCGGAGAGGGTACTGCATCCTTTGTATCGGATTCGATCGCGGTATTTTGCGAAGCCAAATAAATAATAAAACAACATCGCGTTTCCTGATGAGAATGATATCTTATTTTAAATATAAGGAGAATGGTAATGAAAAGAGTTTATGATTTTTTGAAAAAGGCTGATGTATATTATCTGGCAACAGTTGAAGGCAATCAGCCCAGAGTGCGTCCCTTTGGCACGGTAAATGAGTTTGAAGGTAAGCTTTACATACAGACAGGCAAAATAAAGCCTGTGAGTCATCAGCTCCTATTAAATCCCAGAGCTGAGATATGTGCTTTTATGGAAGGCAAGTGGCTCCGTATTGCTTGTGAGCTGGTTGAGGATGATCGAATAGAGCCCAAGAAGGCTATGCTTGATGCATATCCCAATCTTCGCGGAATGTACGACGAAAATGACGGTAATACACAGGTGTTCTATATGGAAAAGGCTGTTGCAACCTTTAGCTCTTTCGGAGGAGCTCCGGAGATTATTGAATTTTAACGATATAGAATGAAAAGGAGTTAATATGAACTTTACTGAAATTGCACAAAACAGACAGTCCTGCCGTTCTTATGATGCTGACCGCAAGGTAGAGAAAGAAAAGCTTGACTCGATTCTGGAAACAGCACGTTTATCACCCTCTGCCTGCAACGGACAGCCCTATTTTATAACCGTTTGCACAGGAGAGATTGCACATAAGGTTGCTTGCGCGACTCAAAGTATGGGCATGAATAAGTTTGCAACTGATGCTCCCGTAATGCTTGTTATATCAGAAAAGCCTTATGTTGCAACGGCTGCCCTTGGCGCTAAAATGAAAAAGAACGATTACCGTTCCATTGATATTGGTATTTTGTCTGCATATATAACTGCAGAAGCGGCAGCTCAGGGGCTTTCTACTTGTATTCTCGGATGGCTCGATGACTCAGAGATCAGAGAGATATGCTCACTTGACGGTACTGTTCGTCTTGTTATTACTCTGGGATATGCCAAAGAGGGAGACAAGCTTCGTGCAAAAAAGCGCAAGGATATGGACGAGCTTGTTAAGATAATGGAATAATATTTGGAGATAGATATGTTTGATTTCAAACACAAGGTTGTCGTTATAACAGGCGGTGCTGGTGGAATAGGCAAATGTATTTGCGAAAAGTTTAAAGAGGCGGGTGCTTCTGTCTGTGTCATAGACATAGCCGATAATGATTATTTTATAGGTGACATAGCAGACAAAAATATCCTTGAAGAATTTGCAGGAAAGGTCATTTGCGAGTACGGACGCGTTGATTATCTTATAAACAATGCTCCTCCCGCCACTTTTGGAGTAAATAACAGTAGTTATGAGGATTTTGAATATGCGCTGAAGGTAGGTGTTACGGCGCCATTTTATCTTTCAAAGCTCTTTTTGCCTTATTTTACAGAGGGTGCAAGTATTGTTAATATCTCCTCATCACGTGACAGAATGAGTCAGCCTTTCACTGAAAGTTATACTGCATCGAAAGGTGGGATATCTGCTTTGACCCACGCTCTTGCTGTAAGTTTTTCTGGGAAAGTGAGGGTGAACTCCGTGTCTCCCGGATGGATAGACAATAATTATACTGTATACGAAGGTCCCGATGCTTACCAACAGCCTTCGGGCAGAGTCGGTGCACCTCCGGACATTGCTAATATGGTAATGTATCTTTGTTCTGATATGGCAGGTTTTATTACCGGTGAAAATATCTGCATTGATGGAGGCATGACCCGTCAGATGATATATCACGGTGATTATGGATGGTCATTGGATGGGAAATAATCATAGTAATATAAGACAAAAGAGGTTGCTTTTAATGCAACCTCTTTTATCATTTATGAAAGAACTGTATAATCGAAATCTGTGTAGATTCCGTCTGTTACTATCTCAATATTGATAGATTCTTTGTTTTCGGTAAAACGGGAGGGAATATTAAAGTCGCTGTCGGTATAGGGGAAATGTGCGTTGATATTACAGCAATGCCAAATACCAATATATTCGCCGTCTGCATATACCTTAGCGCCTGCATTTGAAATTGACTGGTCATAAAGTCTGCGGAGAATTACGCCATCGTTACAAGGATCTATTGCTATCTTGAAGCTTACCTTGCCGCCTTCTGTTTTATAGCCTGTTTCCTTAAGCAGAGGAGCTCTCATATCACTTTCAAGCTTTCCTTCAAGGGTATATTCAGCACCGTCAGCTTTATAATCATGCATATCTCTGGAAAGAGCGCTTGAAAGCTTTATATAATCAGTCTGTCTGTATGTGGGGGTATCCTGTCTGTAGGAGAAACATGTGGTTGTATAGTAGGAGAAGTTTTGACAAACTGCACCGTGCTGAACATCAAGCTTTATTCCTGCATCAAATGCGATGGGCATATCAAGGTAATATCTGTAATACATGATGGGCTTTGTCGTTGCAAGAGCGAGATTTGAGTTTACCTCAAGATAAACATCGTTGATGCATCCTGCGCAGGGAGAATCAAACTTCATATTAGGCCAGTAGCATCCGAGGTAGATATCCTCGGTTCCGGTGCCGTTTATGCGGGGAGAACGCTCGCCGTTGATATAATAGTGCTCGTTACCTTCGCAGTAAGAACCGCCGACTCCGCCGACGCAGCTCTGTGAAAGACCCACGATATGACCGCGGCCTGCAAATTCGCCGATATTCCAATCGGAGAAGAGAACGGTGGGACCTTCTTTATAGTCTGCATAGAAATATCCTGTTGTTTCTCTGTCATAGTTGTTTTCATCGATAACAACGCCGAACTCAATTTCTATTTCATCGGGAACGAGCTTTATCATGCCGAGATACATTTTTTCAAAGAAGGGCATAGGAAGATAAACGCTTGTTGTCACATAGCCGTTTTCGCATTTGGATGTAAGGGCATAGGAATTTATATCCTCCCATCTGATGAGCTGTGCAAAAAGTGAAGATACAGGGCAGGACACCTGAGGTGCTCTGGCGTGGTCAAAGCAGATATAGAACATGACCTTGGAGAGATCGGTGCCTTCCTTCACTCTCAGGGTCATCTCGCGGATAACGCCACCATGCTCAATAGTCATGATATCATTATAGTTTTTAATGAGAGTATATTTTTCGAGCTTAGCCTTAGATATTGGAATATTAGAGAAGGACTTTTCGTAGATCTCCTTTGAGCCTTCAAGGGGAAGAACTCCGTCAGGATAGCTCTCGTACATAATGTGATAATAGCACTTTTCCTTTTCCTCGCCACGGACTACGATCTTGAGGCCTTTTTCGTAAGGGATCTGAATAAAGCAGTTACCGCAACGGCAATCTGCAAGCTCCCAGTGTCCGCGTTCCTCAAAGGTGTTTCCAATGCCGGTAAGCTCAGGGCATTCACCGTTGAAAAATCCGAAGAGGGAAGATGTATATCGGGGTGTTGCTTCTCCGTCAAAATAGAAGTCCATAAAAGCTTCCTTTGAAGGAACAGCCATCCATATGCTTTTAATACAGCCGCAACCGGGATCATCAAAAATCACGGATGTGGTTTCATCAATATCATAAAGGTAGTTTCCCCAGTCCTTGTTTTCATACATTCTGTCATAACTTGAGACCTGAAGCGTTTTGCGTCCCTTTGAAAGGATGGGAAGGTTTGATAGATCAAAATACTTGTACACTTAAGTCGCCCTTCTTTCTTAAAATATTTGAATATATCAAATAAAGTAATATATATAGATAGTATCTTATATTATTTTGAGTGTCAAGTATTTTATTGATTTTACACGATATTATTTGAATTCAGTTAAGTCTGAATCATAAGAAATTGTCTATTCTAAGAAAATTCATTCAATGAGAAAATTTATCATATCTAGGACTTTGCCGTGTTAAGATCACTGTAGGTTTCTTCTTCAAGAAACCCCATTTTTCTGTCTATGAAAAAGCATAAATAACCGATTACAAGATAGAAAGCTGTTATGACTGAAATAACGAGAATCAGCATGGGTATTCCGAGTATTTCGTAGTCAAGAAAAGGATAGGGAAATCTGTTACTGACTGAACTGTCCATATTATATGCACTGATCATAATGTAAACAAAATAAACCATAGGAGCAATAAGCCACCAAAGCGGGGCTGTGCTGCGCCAACGACCCTTTGTATCAAAAAGTAGCCAGTCTGCCATTATCAGGACCGGGGTAACTATATGCAAGAGAACAGTAGCTATTCCGTTTGAAGTGTGTATATTAAATTCACTTGCAATTACAGCGGCTGCCACTATTCCAGTCAGAGTAATTGACATGGTACAGATCCCCTTTATTATTGGAAAGGGAGAAGATCCACCGTTTCTGTTTTTATCAAAGCCGATTACAGAGGCTGCTATAGTAAAATATGTTGCACACATAAGATTAGATAAATTTGTAAACATACGGAAGATTCGTATATCAAAATCTCCGTCCCATATCCCTGTTTGCAATGAGATGCCGAGAAGCGCAAAGAATACGATCAGCACCTTTGAAGCCACCGAATAACATTTTATTCTTATCATCTGTCCCCCAAAAATTCTATAAACAATAAAAATGCACTCTGTTGAGTGCATTTTTATTATATCCTGGAGAGCTATTTTAAAACAAAAAATATCAAGAAAATATGACTTCTTTATGGATATCGATCATTTCATTGCAGTCTTTTTCGGTTATTGCATTAAAGTCGTGGCATACGCCGACGGCATATACTCCGTTTTCCATAGCCGCACGAAGGGTGGGTATGAAATCCTCAAAGATTATGCATTTATCTTGGGGAAAGCCGAGATACTTTTCCGTATCTGCAAGAACGTCCTTTTTGCCGTAGGGCTTGTCTGCAACGGAGATAAATTCCTTTATCTTTCCGTAATCGATGATCTTTCTGAAACGGTCGAGAACGGATACTCGCTGGCTTGTGAGGGCGATGAATTTTCTGTCGGGATACATAGCTTCAAGCTGACGGTAGAAGTGAGCGCAGTCGAGGCTTCTTTCTGCAACTATATCGAAAAGGTTTTCGATTCTTGTTTTGAAAAAGAGGTCATCGTCAAAATCGATATTCTTGTTCTTTTTGAGAAGGCTGTATATCTCGGTTTCCGAGTGACCTACGTAGCAGGAGAGAAATTCCTCGGCGGGGATGGTGTGTCCGGGGCAGAGGGATTCTATGGTTTTTACGTATGCTGCGTGATGGCAGGGCTCGGTGTCGCAAACGGTGCCGTCAAGGTCAAATATAAAAAGCTCTTTTTTATCAAGTACAGTCTTATTCATTGTCAGTTAAAGATAAATAATGTGGTGGAATCAAACTTCTCGTCGGGGCGGAGGATAACGGACTCAGCCTCGGGGGAGTTGATAGCATCGGGGGCATACTGAGTTTCAAGGCAGATGCCGCAATGGAGGGTGTGGCGAGCTCCGTCTGCAAAGTCGGGAGCGCCCTTGTCTACGGAATTTGTTGTGTAGAGCTGAACGCAGGGAAGGTCTGTTGCAACTGTCATACAAAGGCCGTTTTCAGGGTCTGTAAGGCTTGCAATGGGTGCCATAGCGCCTGTGTAGTTCTTCTTATAATAATTTGTGTCGTAACCGTTAAAGAAGGAAAGAAGCTTATAATCGCATTCAATATCCTTACCAACTGCTTTCTTTTCTGTGAAATCGTAGGGAGTGCCACATACGTCAAGAATATTGCCGTTTGGGATAAGCTCCTTGTCTGTATCTGTCATCTTATCGCAGTCAAGCCAGAGAAGAGACTCAAGAGTTCTGCCGCTGCCGGCACCCGTGATGTCAAAATAGGCGTGGTTTGTAAGGTTCACAACGGTGGGGGCATCTGTTGTTGCCTCGTAGCGGATGGAAAGGGCTCTGCCGTCGATAGAGTAGGTTACGCAAACCTTAACGTTTCCGGGATAGCCCATATCGCCGTCGGGGCTTTCAAGGCAGAGGGAAAGAGAGCCGTCTGCGTTCTCTGTTACGTCCCAGATCTTTCTTGAGAAGCCCTCGGGGCCGCCGTGGAGCTGATTCTGCTTATCGTTTTCGGGAAGGATATATTCTTTACCATCAAGGATGAAGCGGCTTTTTTTGATTCTGTTTGCACATCTGCCTACGAGAGAACCGTAATATGCTCCTCGAGCCTCGTAAAATTTTATATCATCATATCCGAGGACCACATTTTTGGTAACATTATTTCTGTCTGTAACCATAAGACGGTTAAGAACGCCTCCGTATGTGAGGATAGTCGCTGTTACACCTGCATTGTCGTTGAGAGTATAGGCATATATTTTCTCATTGTTTGATGTTATTCCGAATAATTCTTTTGTTATTGTTGACATAACTGTTCCTTTCTCGTTTTTTTTGATTTTAACACAACTTACATCTTCGTTCAAGAGGAAACGGGGATCTTTTCCCATTTATTGAAAAAGTCCATGCATATCCTTGACAAAAAGCACAAAATATAGTATTATAGGCTATAATTAAAACTAATTGTATGGAGGAATTAAAGATGACAGATGAAATGAGAGAAATACTCAAGGATGCCACTGTTAAGGGTAAGTATCTTATGTATAAGGACAGACCTCTTGTTCGTGAAGGAAATACCATTGTATATGGAAACATTGAGGACGAGTGCATCCTTCAGCTCATTATTATGAATGAAGTTGAATATATGGGCAGAATGGTTCCTGACAAGATCATCGTTCAGGTAACAAAAACGGATACAAGTCTTTCTGACGGTGAGAGAATTGTTAAGCAGGGTCTCAAAACAGGTCTCAGCGAAGCTCTTGAGTACGGCATCATCTCCCTTGAAAGAATTATCGGAGCATGACCATGAGAAAACTCAAAACTATACTTCTTGTTGCTTTTTTGCTTTTAGCAATGATCGTTACCTGCGCGTGTCTCAAAAAGGTTGAGCCCAGTGACACTACAGGAAAGGAAACTGAAAAAGAAACAGTTTCTGACACTACAGTAAAAGAAGAAGACACCGAAAAGAATGATACTACCGATGTTCCCGTTGTGATCCCCGAGTTCACAAATCCCCTTACAGGACTTGCGACTGAGACAGATGTTTCCAAAAAGCGCCCTGTTTCTATTATGGTAAACAACATAAGCGTAAGCCTTCCTCAGGAGGGAGTCGGACAGGCAGATATTCTTTATGAATGCCTTGCTGAG
>JAZTXZ010000131.1:0-2262 GCA_045636685.1 Candidatus Avispirillum sp.
TTGATATCTGTATCGGGGCGGTGGAAGGGTTGCTATATCAGCATAAGAACTATCTTTGGATTTGACTGAATATTATTCAGAAAATCCATCTGAATTGCCCGTTTCACCAACAAAATCAAGCAAAATTAAAAATATTGACAGCTCTTGTGCAGATGTAGCAACCCTTCCGTCATCGGTGCCTGAGTTTATCTTAAAATATCGCATAACTTGCACCGACGCCACCTCCCCTTCACACCTCGAATCTTTGATATACTCGGGCATTCATTTGTGAATACCGAGCGAATCACGTTATCTTTGCCCTCGTATATCTTCATATTCGCGATGAGAAGTGGAGGCTCTAGTATTGCTCATCCGCAACAAAGCGAGTGCAAACATCCCGACAAACCTCAATTTGACCAAACGAAGAAATCCGCCTTTCGGCGGATTTCGACAATAATTATTTATTATCTATCAAGAATAAGATCCTTTATAACCTCTCCTGCAAGAATATATCCTGCAACCGGAGGAACAAATGAACAGCTTGCGGGGATATGGCGACGATGCTCATCACCTGGAGCCGCTACCTTCATGGGCTCCTCGGGAGACCATACCACCTTCAGCTTTTTTATCCCTCTCGCCTTCAGCTCTCTTCTCATTACCTTCGCAAGAGGACATACGCTTGTTTTATATATATCCGAAACCTCAAATAAAGTGGGGTCGGTCTTGTTTCCCGTACCCATGGAGCTGATAACAGGTACTCCGCATCGGACAGCCCCCTCAATAAGAGCAAGCTTTCCCGATACAGTATCAATGGCATCGATTATATAATCATACTTTGAAAAATCAAACTCCCCTGCGTTTTCAGGAAGAAAAAAGATATTATGGCAGTTTACCTTGGTATCAGGATCGATATCTGCAATTCTTTCGGCCGCCACCTGAGTCTTGTCCTTGCCCACATTGGAATGAAGGGCAATTATCTGACGGTTTATATTCGACTCCGAAACCTTATCAGAATCTATAAGATCAAGAGTACCGACTCCTGCTCTCGCAAGCGCCTCAACTGCGGCACCGCCGACGCCGCCGATGCCGAATACCGCAACGCGACATTCTCTCAGCCTTGAAATTGCCTCTTCTCCAAACAGAAGAGCTGTTCTTGTATATTGCTCCTTCATAATTAACTCCATTCCGCCAAAAGGTGCGACGCAAAAGTCGGGCTAAAACCGCAAAGTCCAATAGAAAAATTACTCATACCCTTTCAGCTTTAATAAAATTATACTTTTACCCTTTCTCTTTGTCAATGTTGACGAAGCAGTTTTTTTACTGTATAATTGTGGTGTTAATGTTTTTTATAACCTATGGTAGTTGAGAGGAGATCAATATGGCAAAAATTAAGAGAGAAGCCCGTACAGGTAGAATACTCATAACTCTTGGACTTATTTTTAAGATAATACAGATAATAGGCTCCGCTTTTTCCGTTGATGCCCTTTCGGGAACTGTCAGCACAGTGATAACCACATGCCTCCTTGTGGGAGGACTTGCGGTTCTTGCGGTAGAAAAAATATCTGTCAGATCTGCCCTTTCAATTATCGCCATCGTCGGAATAATGGGAGGAATACTTCCCGGAAACGATTATAAGTACTCCCTTATTTACCTTATGATAACCTTTGTGGCATATGCCGCAATCCTGATCTCCACAGGAAGACCCGCGAGAATAACATCAGGCGTTTTTGTTATAATACTCAGCATACTCCTTATGCTCCATAGCCTGTCTGTTCTCTCTCTGCCTGCTCCGCTGGCTGTAATACTTCTCATACTTACATACGCGGTTATGGGAATAGGCCTCTATATCTGACAGCAAAAATAGAAAATACTGAAAAAAACACACGTGATTTCAAGCATTTTTCTGTTTGTCTTCAAAAAACTGTCACATTGGGGCAATATAATAAGTGTGTAAAACGAAATTTATAAACAGAGCAGAAAGGAAAAACCATGGAAGAATATAAGAATTCCGGATTTGACCCCGAAAATCAGACACCGAATACAGAAGAAGATAAGATAGATCCCATAGAAGAGATCGAAGCTATACCCGATTCCTCCGAATCTTTTGAAACTGAGCAGGCTGCAGAAGCTGCAGCTGAAAAAAACCATGATGAGGCCGCTGAGACAGCTCCCGGCGCACCCACCTTTGCTCCTCCTCAGCCTCCCCGTCCCCCTATGGACCCCTCCCTTACAAAAAATGACGGAACTATTCCTCCTCCTCCCCGTCCGCCTCAGGATATGAAC
>JAZTXZ010000132.1:0-7650 GCA_045636685.1 Candidatus Avispirillum sp.
GATGTAAGCTTTCCCCAAATGGCATCTGAAGGTATCGCCTTCGGCGCCAATGACTTCTATGTCTGGGGTGAGGAGCCTACCATTGCTAACCTCGCAAAGCACTCCTTCTATAAGACTACCTATACAGTTAAAATGATATGGGAATCTCTATATGACCTTGTAACAGGCAGATACGGCGTTGAAGCAGTATCCGGCCCCATCGGAGTTACCGAGGCTCTCACAGAAGCCGCAGATACGGGAGTATACAGCTTCACCTATCTCGCCGTAGTCATTTCTATAAACCTGGGAGTTATGAACCTTCTCCCTCTTCCCGCCCTTGACGGAGGACGCATCATGTTTCTCCTTATTGAGGCTATTCGCAGAAAGCCTCTTAAACCTGAAATTGAAGGCTACATCAACTTTGCAGGTCTTGCTGTGCTTATGCTCCTTATGGTGTTTATATGCACCAAGGATATTATAGGACTCTTCTGATAGACAAAAAATGAAAGGAATGGATATATTATGAGACGAGTATCAAGACAGATAAACGTTGGCGGCATTCTCCTCGGAGGCGATGCTCCCATCAGCGTTCAGTCAATGACAAATGTTCCCGCCCACGACTTTGAGGGTACCGCCCGTCAGGTCTTAAAACTTCAGGATGCGGGATGTGACATCGTTCGTATTGCCGTTCCCGATGAGGAAGCTGCTCCCGTTTTCCGCGCAGTTCGCGAGGCAGGAGCTACTGTTCCCCTTGTTGCAGATATACATTTTGACTATAAGATCGCCCTTGCCGCTCTGAGAAACGGAGTTAACAAGGTGCGTATCAACCCCGGAAATATCGGTGCTGAATGGAAGGTTCGCGAGGTTGCAGATGCTTGCAGACTTTCCGGAGTTCCCATTCGTATCGGAGTTAACGGTGGAAGCCTTGAAAAATCTCTCCTTGAGAAATATGGCTCTCCCACTGCCGAGGCTCTTGCAGAGAGTGCACTCACTCAGGCAGAGCAGCTTGAAAATATGGGTTTTTACGATACAGTCATCTCTATCAAATCATCTACAATCAAAACAATGACAGAAGCAGCACGTATCGTTGCCAAAAGCTCATCCTATCCGATCCACCTCGGCGTTACCGAGGCAGGAACTGAGTATTCCGGCATAATCAAAAACGCCATCGGCATCGGAAGCCTTCTTTGCGACGGAATTGGCGATACTATCCGCGTTTCTCTTACCGCAGACCCTGTTCGTGAAGTTTTTGCGGGAAAGGAAATACTTAAATCTCTCGGACTTATTACAGAAGGTATCAACATAATCTCCTGCCCTACCTGCGGAAGAACAAGAATTGACCTTATCGGCCTTGCGGAAAAGTTCAGAGAGGCATCCGCTTCCATCGATACAAAGGGCAAGAAGATCAACGTTGCTATTATGGGCTGCGTTGTAAACGGCCCCGGCGAAGCAAAGGAAGCTGATTTCGGTATCGCAGGCGGAGATGGATTTGCAGTTCTCTTCAAGGACGGAAAAACTCTCGGCCGAGTTGAAGAAGATCGCGTCGTTGAAACCCTCGTTGAAGAAACACTGAAATTTATCGGCTGATATATTGTACTTATTTTGACACATACACTATGTTATCCTTTCCTTGGAATTCTAAGGAAAGGATAAATTTATCATTATGGAAAGGAGCTTAAATATGGCGGACGGACGCACACTGGCATCGCTTTTCTCCCGATATTTCCCCCAAAGCGCAAGCGCAAAAAAAATATTTGATGAATCCGGCGATGTCCGCCTTTCGGGAGACCGTGAAAAGAAAATATACGAGGTTCGCTTTTCTCTGCCCTTTATCGCAAAAAAGATCGATATATACAGACTCGAAGAGGAGATACGTTCAGTATACAACCTGACTTTGGTGCGCCTTTTGCCAAACTATCCCCCCGAGCTTTTCTCCCTCGATTATATGGGCGAGGTTTATACCGAAGCAGGGCGAATCGGTGCCGTTGCTCACGGCTTTTTCGACAATTGCAAAACAATTATAGAAGACGGCATAATCACCGTTTCCGTTCCCTATTCCTACGGCGGAGTTGAGCTTCTTGACTTAGGCAATGCAAGTGAGATAATCTCCGGAATCATCCGGAGTGAATTCGGACTTAATTTTGAAACCGTTATCAATCAGCGGGATGACTATCAAAAATATCATAATGAATATCTTGAGCGTCAGGCAGAATACCTCAGACGTACACAAGAACAGGCAGTAGAATATAGCCGCATAATCGAAGAACGCAGAAAAGCAGAACAAGCAGCAGAGGCTGTCAAGAAAGCGGAAGAAACACCTCAGTATAAGAGGATCGATTCCCTTTTTGATGGAAGTGATGAGGTTCTCGAGGTTGAAGGCGGTGTATTCAAAAGCGGACGTATGACCTTTGATGCAAACTCCTCCGATATCCTATACGGAGAAGAGGATTTTGAAATATCCGACCCCACTGCCCTTCGCATGATAAAATCAAATATGAAAAGCGCAACGGTGCTTGGAAGAATATTCAAGTCCGAGGCAGCTGAAATACGCAACTCCACTGACATGTCTGTCACAATAGGCATCACAGACAACGATTCCTCCGTATTTCTGAAGCTCCAGATGCCTGCTGAATCGGCTGAGCCCTTTGCAAAGAGCATGAAGAGCGGCATGTGTATTGCCGCTGTGGGCAGAGTAAAGGCTGATAAGTTCGGAGAATATCATATACATGTAACCGGTATCAAAAAAATAAAATGGATATTCCGTAAGGATAATGCCCCGGTTAAGCGCGTTGAGCTTCATATGCACACAAACCTTTCCACAATGGACGCTCTTGCCGCTCCCGCAGACGTTGTTAAGCGTGCGGCCGCATGGGGACACAAGGCTATCGCCATTACGGACCACGGTAACGTTCAGGGATTCCCCACGGCCATGCTTGCTTCCGAGGGAATGAAGGAAGACCCCGTTAAGATACTTTACGGTATCGAGGCCTATTTCGTTGACGATACACGCCGCGCAGTATTCGGCCACACAGACAGCGATTTTGACGATGAATTCGTAGTTTTCGATATTGAGACCACTGGCCTTTCCGTACATAACTGTGCCATTACCGAAATTGGTGCCGTGCTTGTTAAGGGTGGCGAGATCCTGGACGAGCTTAATATCATGACAGACCCGGGTATGCCAATACCCGAAAACATAACTGAGCTTACGGGTATTACCGACGATATGGTAAAGGGCCAGATGTCAAACGAGGAAGCTGTTCGTACTTTCCTGAATTTTGCAGGAGACAGACTTCTCATTGCCCACAACGCAGACTTTGATACAAGCTTTATAAGAAAGGTCTGCGAGGAGAATAACATCTCCTTCCCCAATCCTTATCTCGATACCGTATCAATGTCCCGATACGTAAACCCTGAGCTTAAAAAGCACAAGCTTGACGTTCTGGCCGAGTATTTCTCTCTTGGTAACTTTAACCACCACAGAGCATCGGACGATGCAAAAATGCTCTCAGCCATATTCTATAAAATGGTAGAAAAGCTTCGCGATGAGGGTATCATGGATTTCAACCACCTTTCCGAGACCATGAGCGAAAAAGCTGATCCCCTGAAGCTTCGTACCTACCATCAGATAATCCTTGCAAAAAATCAGACAGGACTAAAAAATCTCTATAAGCTTATTTCGGATTCCTATCTTACTTATTACAGACGATTCCCCCGTATCCCAAAAACTCGCTTAACAGAGCTTCGCGAGGGTCTTATAATCGGCTCCGCCTGCGAGGCAGGAGAGCTTTTCGAGGCTATCAGAAGCGGACGAGGAGAAGCGGAGATCGAGGAGATCGCTTCCTTCTACGACTATTTTGAGATCCAGCCTATCACAAACAACCGATTTATGATAGAAAAGGGACTGGCAAAGGACGAGGAGGAACTGAGAGAATTTAACCGCAAGATAGTAGCCCTTGGCGAAAAGATGGGCAAGCCAGTTTGCGCAACGACGGACGCCCACTATATGGACCCCGAGGACGAGATATACCGCCGTATCCTCTTTGCAGGTATGAAATATCCCGATGCGGACAAGCCCTCGGAGCTTTATATGCGCACCACTGAGGAAATGCTTCAGGAATTCTCCTATCTTGGCGAAGAGAAAGCATACGAGGTTGTTGTTACAAACACAAACCTTATTGCCGATATGATCGAGCCTATCCGCCCCATCCCCAAGGGAACCTATGACCCCAAGATCGAGGGATGCGAGGAGGAACTGAGAGAAAAATGCTACAAGAAAGCCCGTGAAATGTTTGGCGAAGATCTTCCCGTACAGGTTTCCGAGCGCCTTGAGCGAGAGCTTAAATCTATTATCGGTAACGGCTTTGCCGTAATGTATATCATCGCCCGCCGTCTCGTTGAGAAAAGCGAGGAGTGGGGATACGAGGTAGGAAGCCGAGGATCGGTCGGTTCATCCTTTGCCGCAATGATGGGCGGAATCACAAAGGTTAATTCCCTGCCCCCTCACTATCGCTGTACCGACTGTCTTTATACAGAGTGGCATGACAAGGGTACTCCCAAGTCAGGCTTTGACCTGCCTCCCAAGGACTGCCCCCGTTGCGGCAAAAAGAACATGCACCGCGACGGACACGACATCCCCTTCGAGACCTTCCTTGGATTCTACGGAGACAAGGTTCCCGATATCGACCTGAACTTCTCAGGCGACGTTCAGGGTAATATCCATAAATACACCGAGGAGCTTTTCGGTAAAGGTCACGCATTCCGAGCAGGTACCATCGGTACTCTCGCAGATAAAACAGCCTTCGGCTACGTTGCAAAATACCTTGAGGGCAAGGGAATCTCCGTTTGCCGCGCCGAGGTTGAGCGCCTTATTTCCGGATGCGTTGGTGTTAAAAGAACGACAGGTCAGCACCCCGGCGGTATCATCCTCGTTCCTCAGGAATACGATGTTTACGATTTCTGCCCCGTTCAGCACCCTGCAGACGACCCAAACTCCTCAACGGTAACTACCCACTTCGAGTTTAAGTATCTCCACGATACAATCCTGAAGCTTGACGAGCTTGGACACGATATTCCGACCAAATATAAGCGTCTTGAGGGCTACACAAACACAAGCGTTCTTGAGTGCGACCTTTCCGACCGCGCTCTTTACAAGCTCTTTACAAGCCCCGAGCCTCTCGGCGTTACGCAGGAGGACCTTCTCGGCGTTGAAACGGGAACGCTGGGTCTGCCCGAGATGAACACAAAGTTCGTTCGAGGAGTTCTTATTCAGGCACAGCCGAAAAACTTCTCAGACCTTTTGCAGATCTCAGGCCTTACCCACGGTACGGGAGTTTGGCTCGGTAACGCGGACGAGCTTATCCGCGACGGCATATGCACAATTTCCGACGTTATCGGATGTCGAGACGATATCATGCTCTACCTTATCCAGCAGCACGATATGGACAAAGCTCAGTCCTTTAAGATAATGGAGGACGTTCGTAAAGGTAAGGGTCTCAAGCCCGAGTATGAGGAGGCTATGATCGAGCATGGTGTGCCCGACTGGTATATCGAGTCCTGTAAGCGAATCAAGTACATGTTCCCGAAGGCCCATGCGGCTGCATACGTTATCGACGCTCTTCGCCTTGGCTGGTACAAGATATACTATCCAAAAGAGTTCTACTGCGCATACTTCACCGCGGCCCCCGGCGGCGTTGAAGCAGAAGTCGTGGTGGGCGGACGGGATTCCATAAAAGCAAAAATGGACGAGATCGATAAAATGGGACGGGATGCAACCGCAAAGGACAAGGAAATGCACTCCGCGCTCCAGCTTTGCAACGAAGCTGTAGTCCGCGGAATACGATTCCTTCCCGTTGACCTGAGAAAGTCCGATGCCACAAAGTTCCTCCCCGAAAAGGACGGCATCCGCCTGCCCTTTGCCTCCATTGCCGGTCTTGGTGAATCGGCTGCGATGAACATAATGCATGCCCGTGAATCAGAGGATATCTTCTCCATTGAAGATCTTAAGGAGGTCGGCAAACTTTCCAAGGCTGTCATTGAGCTTCTCGATAAAAATGGAGTTCTCAAGGGTATGAATGAAACAAATCAGCTTTCCTTCGGCGATGTTGGCGGACTTTCAAAGCCTGCACCGAAGAAAAAAGAGGAAAAGCCGAAAAAGCAGGAAGCAGAAGCCCCTGCAGATGATGAAAGCGCAACCCAGCTTTCCTTTTTCTGATTAAATAATCATCATTGAATTCCGCCCAAGGGCGGAATTCTTTTTTGTCGATAAACCCGAATTTGAAGAAAAATAACTTTTATAAAAAAGCACAAGATGCACTTTTTAGCACTACATATAGTGGCGAAATTTTGCCAATTTTTTACATCCCCTGAGGCGCAGGGGAACTCTCGTTTTTTAGGCACTCGCAGAAGCTACAACCACAATATATTGTGGTGTGTCGGTTTTTCATCTCTATATGTTCCGCAATCTGCAAATTTTTAACCAAATCAGGGACAAAAAGTTTGTTGATTGTGACGATTTGCTCAGCTTTTGAATATATCTTGTTGCATTCCCTTGACTAAGCACAATATATAGTGTATAATACCCTTGCTTCAAAAATTAACAACAACAAAGAAAAGACAAGGAGAATTACTATGTATCAGGTTCTGAAAAGAGACGGTAAGGTCACTGATTTTGACCTTTCAAAGATCACACAGGCGATCACCATGGCGTTTGAGGCACAGGAGAAAAACTACGTGCCCTCCGTTATCGACTTCCTCGCCCTTAAGGTAACAGCAAACTTCGAGTCCAAAATAAAGGAAAATCTCATTTCCGTTGAGGACATTCAGGACTCCGTTGAGTCCGTTCTCGTTCAGGCAGGCTATGACGACGTTGCTAAAGCTTACATCATCTACCGCCGCCAGAGAGAAAAGGTCCGTAATATCGAAAACACAACCCTTGACTACAAGGAGCTTGTTGACAACTACGTTAAGATCAACGACTGGCGTGTAAAGGAGAACTCCACAGTTACATACTCTGTTGGTGGTCTTATCCTTTCCAACTCCGGTGCTATCACAGCAAACTACTGGCTTTCTGAGATCTACGACGATGAGATCGCAAATGCTCACAGAAATGCAGATATCCACCTCCACGACCTTTCCATGCTCACAGGCTACTGTGCAGGTTGGTCTCTCAAGCAGCTTATTCAGGAGGGTCTCGGCGGTGTTCCCGGAAAGATCACTTCCGCTCCCGCAAGCCACCTTGCAACTCTCTGTAACCAGATGGTTAACTTCCTCGGTATCATGCAGAATGAGTGGGCAGGCGCTCAGGCTTTCTCCTCCTTCGATACATACCTCGCTCCCTTTGTTAAGGTTGATAACCTTTCCTACGAGCAGGTTAAGAAGTGCATCGAGAGCTTTATCTACGGTGTAAACACTCCCTCCCGTTGGGGTACTCAGGCTCCCTTCTCCAACATCACTCTTGACTGGGTTGTTCCCGCTGACCTTGCAGAAATGAACTGTATCGTAGGCGGCAAGGAGATGGACTTCAAGTACAAGGATTGTAAGAAGGAAATGGACATGGTTAACCGTGCCTTCATCGAGATCATGATCGAGGGCGACGCTAACGGCCGTGGCTTCCAGTATCCTATCCCCACCTACTCCATCACATCTAACTTTGACTGGTCTGAAACTGAG
>JAZTXZ010000133.1:0-2240 GCA_045636685.1 Candidatus Avispirillum sp.
AGCCAGAGAGCTGTTGTCAGCTACGATAACGGCGAGACATGGACTGAGGACTACACCATCGATGACCGTCTCGACTACGTTTGCGATATGGGATACCCCGCATCCGTTGAGCTTTCCGACGGCTCTATCCTTACAGTTTACTATCAGAAGGCTCCCGGCGAGGGCCCCACAAGCGTTCTCTGCTCCACATGGCGCCTTGGCGATAATGCAGGCGGAGATGAGGCACTTGAGGCATTCATGAAGCTTGATGCAGAAATGAAAGAACGCAGAAAGAATGACTAACAGTGTCAAAAGCTTTTGCATTTTAACCCTTGCTCTGTTTTTGTTGCTAACAGGCTGCAGAAAGATTGAAGGCGATACCATAACTCCTTCACCTGAAGCTACGGAAACTGAATCCGTCACTACAACCGATATATCCACAACAGCACACGATACAACTGAGCCGCCTGTCCCACTTCCTTGCCTGATCGGATTTTACGACGATCTTGAAAATAACGGTAATTATACACGACTTTCAACATGGAGCGAGACTTGGATCGCAGGCAAGGATATAGCTGTATTCGACGTTATCCCTTCTTCCGAAGCTAATCTGTCGGGAAGTTCATATAAAAAATTATGGACAGCCGAAGCCGATAAATTGCCGAAAGAAATTAAGGCAGCACCATATTTTGTTCTCAAATATACACTCTCCGACGGAACTAAAAAAGAAGTCGAAATAAAGTCATATGTTGATGCTGAAGCTATCACCAATGAAGGTTATCTTGAAGTATACTTATATGACGATATTCATCAGGAGGACGGTGTCTGGTACTATCATCTGACAGCCGGAACAACAGATGAAAATACAGTAATTTCTTCTTTTAAGCTCACAGCAGGAAAGGAAATCTCCTCAGTTGAATCAATATCTTTGACGGCATTTATGGACGGTAGCTCTGAAGCTACAATCAACATTTTTAACGGATAATTTTATAGCGACTTATAACAGGTAAAATTTCTTATAATACTTGCTTTTATTGGTCACATCGTTTATAATTCAATCGTAAGACAGACATTTGTGTTAATAGAAAGGACAGCACCACTATGAAACTTATGTTCCCCGAAGCGGAGCACGGTCGTGTTAACAACCTTAAAGGCACTTGGTTTAACTATAACGGCTGGCCCAGCGTAACAATGGATGACCGCGGCGTTCTCTATGCTGTTGCATCCTCCATGCGTCTTTCTCACGTAGACCCCTGCGGAAAGAACTGTATGTATGTAAGCTATGACCAGGGTAAGACATGGTCTCCCCCCGTTATCATCAACGACTCCTACTTCGACGACAGAGATGCAGGTATCGTTTACTGCGGTAACGGAAAGATGGTTTTCAGCTGGTTTACAGAAACACTTGATAACTTCTTTGATCAGATCCAGGAATATCCTTGGTTTGGCGATGGCGGCAAGGCTATCACAAAGGGCTTTGGTAATGCACTCAGAACTCTTGATCCCGAGTTTTTTGCAACAGGTAACCGTTCTTACGTAAAGGTTTCCGAAGACTACGGTATCACATGGTCCGATCCCATCAGAGTAAACCTCACAGCTCCTCACGGTCCTTCCGTTTGTAAGGACGGTACTCTTGTTTATATGGGTAAGGAAATGATCAACGAGTACGTTGCTCCTTCCCCCATCGTTGTATACTCCAGCCATGACGGCGGTTATACATGGACACACACAGGTACAGTTCCCGTTGGCGAGGACTGCATCGTTGAGAACATGCACGAGCCTCACATCGTAGAGCTTCCCTCAGGTCGTCTCCTTGGCGCAATCCGCGTTCATGAGAGAAAGACAGAGCCTATGCTCTCTACATATATCACATACTCCGACGACAAGGGTGCAACATGGTCTGTTCCTAAGTGCATCGGCGTTGACGGTATGCCTCCTCACCTTATGGTTCACTCCTCCGGCGCCGTTATCTGCTCTTACTCCAGAAGAACAAACGGTATCCGTTCCGAGCGCGCTGTAGTAAGCTACGACGGCGGTGAGACATGGACTGAGGATTATACAATCAACGATAAGGTTCCCTACGTTTGCGATATGGGTTATCCTGCATCCGTTGAGCTTCAGGACGGCTCTATTCTTACAGTATACTATCAGCCCTGGCCCGGCGAAGGCAACACAAGCGTTCTTTGGACCAGATGGCGCCTCGGCGACAACGCAGGCGGCGACGAAGCTCTTGAAGCATTCAAAAAGCTTGATGCCGAAAT
>JAZTXZ010000134.1:0-42678 GCA_045636685.1 Candidatus Avispirillum sp.
GGATTTTCATGCGCTTGACGGAAAATATGTTTTGATGCAATTGGTGGAGTGTTACGCAAGCTGGACATCAAGCATTGTACCTGAAGTTAAGGATTATTGGGCATCTTTCCGCTTGTTTGATGGTATTTATGACACCGTTCCTAATGATGTAGATTTGCTGTCGTTGAAAGACGCCCTGATACATCAAGGACAAAAGATAAGTTCTATCTTTACTTGTGAGAGCAATATGTTTTATTTCAAGCGTAGAAATTACAAACTAATATGTAATCGCAAGGATTTGCTCTCGGGTTTAGATACGAACTCCAACAATTCAATCTTTTGGGGAATCAATAAACCTTGGTTAAATCCCGACTCGCAGATTGTAGCTGCTATGGGAAACCAAATTATATGCAGAGAGTTCTTGGGCACTAACGAACAGGTTGAGCATATCTGCCGATACGCAAATCGATATGGCAGGTTTGATTACAGTTTATCCCGAGAAGAAAACGAAGCGAGGTATGTTTCAGAAGAAAATATCATTGCTGAAAGAATTCAAAGAGCGATTTCCAATGGCGGAAAACTGTATAGCATATCTTTGGGCAAGGAAATAGGAATTGTTACAGTAGATAAGGGGCATATAGATAATTTATACATTGAGGGGCAGTATCAGCGTAATGGCTTTGGTACTCGCCTTTTGGAGTATGCGCTATCAATTGCCGAGGAAGAAGCATATATTGATGTGCCTATGTCAAACAAGGTATTGATGCATATTTGTGAGAAGTTAGGCTTGGTAAAAACATCCGAAACCGAACTCACAGTTCGAATGATAAAGTCCTAACCTCATAACCACTCCGTACTATTCCGCAGATATTTTTGCAACATTTTCTGCAACAAAATTTTTGATAAATGAAATAATGGGTGGAAAAGTGGTGCTAAAATCGCCGTTTCAGATAATATTTAGGGCATAAATAAGCCAAAGAAGATTCCCCAAAATGAGTGGGAATGATCCTGATTTCAAGGGGTTTTACAGTTTTTATTTTGCTATTGACATCAAAATAACAAAAAATCAAGATGCTCTGCTTATACAGCAGAGCATCTTTTTTGCTTATTTACGATTTTTGCTACATTTTTGATTTCCGAACAATTCTTTGAACTTTTTACAAATTTCATTTTATTTTGCTTTTTCTGAAATCCACTTCTTTGACCAGAGCAGCAAGGTTTCTGACATTGGCAAGAAATCAACTGAACCGCCATTTTTTAAACACAAGAAGATATCTATAACAGCTGCTTCATCCGGCATAGCCTTCAACAGCAATTCTCTTTGATGTTTGATATATTCGCCCGTCTCCTTAAACACGATTGCCTGCACAACGAAAGAAGCTGATTTATAAAGCCCTCGCAAAATATCATCGCTCTTCTCATACAGCATATTATGAACACATCCGTGGAATATATTGCAGGCGCCGATCTTGATCGCGCGGTTTACACTGCTTTCGTCCAAGGCTGTCAATACTTCATCAAGGCTTCCCTTTATCGGTATTGTATCATGATAAAACTGAAAAAGATCAGAAGGCTCCCAATTCAAAATCTCGTCTTTTCCGGAAAGAAATCCACAGATAAGCTCTCTATTGGGTAAGCCGTTCAACATTTCATTATAAGCCTGAATATCAAGAACAGATAATTCATCCAATATTACAACAGTATCAATATCGCTTGTTTCGGTTGCTTCCCCGCGACCGTAGCTACCTTGCAACCCAACAAACCATACACGGCTTCCAAAGGTATCTTCCAGCTTCTGCACAAATCCATTCATCCAGGCAGTAATATCTATCACTATTATCACCTCATCGATTTATTTATTCTATATGTTACTTTTTTTATTATACCATATAAATGATGATTATTAAAGAAACTCGCGGTTAATAAATGCTGTTTCTCAGCATCTTTTTTTGAAAAACTTTTTCTGCAACATTAATAATCACCCGGGGCTTGACAAAACACATACCTCGTGTTATGATGTATTACACTAAAGGAGGTATTCTATGGATATTCAACTTAAACGAGGGATTCTGGATGTTTGCGTGCTTGCGGCAATAAAAGATGAAGATTCATACGGATATAAGATCATAAAGGATATGAAACCATATCTGGAAATGTCTGAATCCACATTATATACTATTCTTAAACGCCTGGAAGGAGCAGGAATGCTCACTGTCCGTACAGCAGAGCACGGCGGAAGACTGAGAAAATACTACAGCATCACCCCTGCAGGATTTACCCGCATTGAGGAGTTCAAATCCGAATGGGAAGAGATAATGCGAATATACCAATTTGTTACAAAGGAGAAAAGTGCAAATGACGAAGCTTAACTTTATTTTAGAGCTGCACGACAGGCTATCGTCCCTGCCTCAAAAGGAAATAGAAGAACGTATCGACTTTTACGTTGAAATGATAGAAGATCGCATGGAAGAGGGTATTCCCGAAGAGGAGGCCGTTGCGGACATCGGTACTATTGACGAGATCGCAGACCAGATAATTGCGGATGTTCCCTTGACTGCTATAGTTAAGAAAACGGTAAAATCCAAGAAGAAGCTCAAAGTATGGGAGATTGTTCTCATATCTGCAGGCTTCCCCGTATGGCTCCCTCTGCTTATCAGTGCATTCGCAGTTATCCTTGCGCTTTACGCGGTTTTCTGGGCTATTATAATCTCCCTTTGGGCAGTTTTTGCTTCCTTCTGCGCTTGCGCTTTGGGCGGAATTGCATCGGGAGCGGGATTCTGCTTTACTGAGAATCTTCCCGTAGGAATTGCTATGATTGCAGCAGGAATTGTTTTGGCAGGTCTTTCAATACTTATGTTCTATGCCTGCAAACTGGCAACCAAGGGTACTTTAGTCCTGACAAAGAAGATAGCTCTCTTTATTAAAAAATGCTTTATGAAAAAGGAGGTTGCATGATGAAGAAAACGACTAAAATCTGGATCATTACGGCAATTTCTCTCATAATCATAGGATGTATGATTTTCGGTGGTGTTATGACTGTGCTTAAATGGGATTTCAAAAAATTATCAACTGCAAAATTCGAAAAAAACAGCTATACTTTTGAAAATGAAATAAAGAATATTTCCCTTATTACCGACACGGCAGACGTTACTTTCATCGCATCTGCGAACGGAAAAGCAACGGTGGAATGCTACGAGGAATCAAACGCACCTCATAGCGTTTCCCTTGAAGACGGAAAGCTCCGAGTTGAGCTAAAGGACGACAGAAAATGGTTTGAGCACGTGGGTATCAACATCGGAACTCCAAAAATCACCGTTACTCTGCCCGAGGGTGAGTACGGTACACTTTCAATTGAAAGCAGCACGGGTGACACCGAAATTCCCGACAGCTTTTTCTTTGAATCCGTTGATATCAAAGCCTCCACGGGTAATGTTTCTCTTTTTGCCGGCGCTGAAAAAGACATCAATATCAAGCTTTCCACAGGCCATATAGATATTAAAAATATCAGCGCCGAAAATCTTGACCTTACAGTGTCCACGGGACATATAAACGTTGAGAACATTGATATCTCAAAAGATATAAACGTGAAGGTCTCAACGGGAAAAGCTAAACTTACAAATGTTTCCTGCAAGGCTCTTATATCCACCGGAAACACGGGCGATATAACTCTCAGCGGCGTTATAGCAGATGAAAATCTATCCATCGAGAGAAGCACCGGCGATATTACCTTTGAACGTTGCGACAGCCATGACATAACCGTTATCACTGACACAGGCGACGTTTTTGGAACACTTCTGTCCGATAAGATATTTATTACAAAGACCGCCACCGGTGACGTAAATGTTCCCGCATCTGAAGCTGGCGGCAAGTGCGAGATCACGACCGACACGGGAGATATTGAGATCAAGATCGAAGGCTGATCCCTATGCGAAAAGAAATATGCGAATACATTGAGAAAAGCTACGGTGTTTCAGCAGAAAGCCCCTTTGGAAAAAGCCCTGAGACTCTGGTTTTCAGACATGCAAACAACAGAAAATGGTTTGCGATCATAATGGAAGTTCCAAGGCGAACGCTCGGCCTTGAGGGTGCCGGAAACATCAGCATTATCAATACGAAATGCGACTTTATCCTAATTAATTCCTTTCTGACACAAAAGGGATTCTTCCCCGCATACCACATGAACAAGGCCCACTGGATAAGCACGGCCCTTGATAAAAGTGTGGAAGACAAGCTGATAAAGGACCTGATCGATATAAGCTATGATTTGACCGGCACGAAAAAGAAGAAACAAACATAAAACATCCCCTTAGCACAGAATTGCTGTAAAAGCCTTTGTGCTAAGGGGATTCTTTATTATTTCAAAACACGGTTTCCGTTTTACAGAATTTTTTCCATTCCAAGCTTCTGAACGCAGAGACCCATTTTTTCATAAAAGCCAATGGCAGGGCCGTTCAGGGCCCATACATTGAGAGTAATATTATAAAAGCCCTCTCGCTTTGCAAAATCCACTACGTAATTATATAAAGTCTCGCCTATGCGGCGTCCGCGCATATTCTCATCCACGCACAGATCGTCAATATACAAGGTCCTTATATCTGTCAGTATATTATTTCCAATCTCCTGCCTGTAAATGCAAAAGCAGTAACCCAGAACCTCTTTTTCATTATCCGTATCCGTGGCAACAAATACAGGACGGCTTTCATCTGAAAGAATATCCGCGAGCTCCTCTTTCGTATACTTTACAGCTCCGCACTTGAAAAGATCGGGTCGCCCCTTATGATGTACCTCAAGCACCTGAGAAAGAAGCTTCAATATACAGTTTATATCATTTATATTTGCTTTTCTTACTTCTATCATACCGATCTCCATGTAACACGTTTTTTATGAAAGTCAGCTTTCAGCTGTCTGATCTTTTGCCTTTACCCAGCTTTTATGTACACCGCTTCTTCTGATATCCGCATAATAATCTGCAACAGAATCGTGATACTCTTTCTTTTCGCGGTTTTTCTGAACATCCCTGCCTGTCTTATAACAGCCCGCTATATGCCTGTGTCCGTCAACCAGGTATCCGAGGATATCATCGCCAAGTTCCTTATAAAGCTTACGCTCTCCGTTTTCAAGGAGACATATCTCCTTATAAATGATATCAAGTATCTCCTCGCTGTGAATAACATCATGGGGAAGGCCGCTGCGGCTTTCCTCGGGGAAAAGGAATCCTCTGACCGCAAAGAAGATAATATTGTTTATCATCTGATGGTCAGTCTCAAGGCTCTTTGCGTAGTAATGGAGCGCAAGCGCCGTATCGGGCTTTCCATTCTCAAGATCGTAGTCCAGCTCAAGGGCATAGCCGTAATAATATATACTGAGCTGTTCAACGTCTCTGAGGATATTAAGGGTATCTGCTCCCGCAAGTGAAAAGAGAAGTCTGAAATATTTAAGGGCAAGAGTCCTGTCTCTTGTGTTTTCATCGGCAAATACTCTGCCGTAATATTTGGATATAAGGACCTGAATACAGAAGACATCACCCTTCTGAGCACCTAATATATAATACTCCTTCGCCTTCTCCATATCTTTCTTATCATAATAATAAGTACCGATATAATAATCCGCACCGTCACAGTTATATTCGGATGCCTGTAAAAGATAGGAGAGCTTCTTTTCGTCATCCTCAAGATTGCGGATGTTTGATACAACATAAGACTTTGCTTTCTTATGATTTCGCTCTGCCGCCTGCAGATAATACTTTACGGAAAGCTCAAGATCCTTTTCTACACCGGTACCGAAAAGATAGCTCTGTCCCATGCGGAAATAGGGTATGCCTGATTTGATCTTGCCCTCATTGGCATATTCTACCGCCTGCTTATAACACTTTACGGATTCATCGTTGTTACCCTCATCGAACTTATATATTCCTCCAAGATAACACAGCGACAGATGATCTCCAAGATCAATAGCCTTTTTAAAATACTCCTTTGCCTTTTCAAGATCCTTATCAACAAACTCTCCGTATTCATACAAAAATGCAATATTTCTGTACGCTCGCGGAAACTCATATTCCATAGAGCTGAGAGCATACATGAGAGAAATGCCCGGATCCTTTTCAACTCCGATACCGTTGCGGAACATAAATGCCATATAATACTGCGCCGCAGGAGAGCCTGCATCTGCAGCTTTTTTCCAAAGCTCCACTGCCTTTTCCATATCCTTTGGAACACCATAGCTTCCGTCGTAGCAGATATCGCCGTAATGAGTCATGGCGATAACACTTCCCTTTTCGGCGGCATCTTTCATCATCGCAAGATAATTTTCAATGCAGTCGGGATCGCGGTCTGCCATAAAGGCCGCATACAGATAAGATGCATCGCTGCTCCCCTTGAACATACCTGCCTTATAATAAAGCTCTGCCTTTTTTTCGTCCCGCTCTGTCTTTATTCCAAGTTCGTATGCAAGGCCGAGATATACAGCGTTTTCAGGTTTGAAACATTCAGAATATATATTCTTTGACTCAAGCTCAAGAAGATGCTGTATTCTGATTATCTCCTTGTCGGTGACGAAATACTTCTTCCCCGCACGGAGAGATGAACGTTCATCATTTTCCGAGATTTCCTGTGCCTTTGTATTGAGAACGGATGCTTCACCCGAAAAACACTTTGAAATGCTTTCCTTAAATCTTTCACTTCCCGTGCCGTACCAGTTGATATAATGAGTATTCTGGATAATGAACTTGACCTGAGCCGGTATATTTATATTATCAAGCCATATGGCTATGATCTTTCTCTTTTCCGCCATGGCAAACTCAAGCTCATGGATACACCAGTCGGAGCTTACGGAATTATCGGAAACGACAAAAACGAAATATTCATTTTTCAGAATCTGGTTTGCAATAATACTGAAGTAGTGATCACCGCCCCGAAGCTCGTGGTCGAACCATATATCCTGATCGGTGCTGCTTTTCAGCAGTTCAACAATTTTCACTATCTCTTGAGTATCGGCATGCGAGTAGCTTATAAAAATTCCCATATATCCCGCTCCTCATTTTTGATAATTTATTATACTACAAAAGCAAAATCGTTGCAATAGCAATACTCAATGCTGAAATGTGTCGAGATATCATAAGCTTTATGTTTTTTGAAATTTGTTGATTTTTATCTTTCCGTATGATCCCCCTCAACACACTTAAATCTCCATATAAATTAAAAAGGCTGTCACACTCACATGTGACAGCCTTTTTTAACTTCAGCTCAGATATTGTGCTCAGCCTTCCAAGCATCAACCTTATCCTTTGCGATTCTCTTGATGGACTCCTCTGCGTGGATGGACTCCTCACCGCCGTTTGCATATACAAAGTACTTGCCCTCTGCTGTTACATAGAGAGTCTCCTCGTAGCCTGCAGGATCGCCGAACTCGCCGTTTGTATACTTTGCAACAACCTCTGCGGTTTCAGTATCATATTCAACCTTGCAAATGATCTTCTTCATGGTTTTTCTCCTTTGTTATTTACACATATATATCGTTGTTATAAAAACACCGAGGGATATTATATATGATTCGCATATGAAAATCAAGAGTTTTTCTGCAAGTGTTAAAAATCATTTTTACACTGTATATTATATTTTATTAAAAAGCAATTACAGCTTTTAAAAAAGAAAATTCTATGATATACTTGTTACAGATATATATTGATTGGAGGTTTGAGATATGGCAAAAAATGCAGAAAAAATTTGTCAGCTCGTTACTCCCTTTGAAAATGATACGGATACATCATCATGGGAGGCCTATCCGCGTCCTCAGCTTAAACGCAACTCCTATCTCTCTCTTTGCGGCCAATGGGAGCTATACTCAAAAAAAGATTCAGACGAAACTTTTCTCGGAAGCATCTGTGTTCCCTTCCCCCCGGAATCGAGACTTTCCGGAATATGCCGCAAAAAAGAAAAAAACGAGCTCTACATATACAAAAAATCCTTCACCCTTAATAAAAGCTTCATCTCCCAAAAGGTCATTCTTCATTTCGGAGCTATAGACCAGATTGCCAAAGTATATCTTAACGGACATAAACTGGGAGAACATATAGGCGGATATCTCCCCTTTTTCTTTGAGATCGAAAAATACCTCTCCGAAGGAGAAAACCGCCTCACAGTTGAGGTCGAAGATGAGCTTGATACAGAGCTTGCATATGGCAAGCAAAGAGAAAAGAGAGGCGGAATGTGGTACACCCCCATATCCGGCATATGGCAGGCAGTATGGCTTGAAAGTGTTCCCGAAAACTACATAAAAGAGCTTAAGATAACTTCCTCTCTTGACAGCGTTACAATACAGACCATCGGCGGTCTTAGCAAGAAAAAGCTCTCTCTTCACACACAGGCCGGGACAGTTGACCATACATACAGCGGAGATACCTTTACATTGAAAATAGACGCTCCGAAGCTTTGGAGTCCCGAAGACCCACATCTTTACTATTTCACACTTACTGACGGCGAGGACACTGTGGAATCGTATTTCGCCTTAAGAACAGTGGGCATTGAGAAAAGAGACGGCATTTCCTATATCTGCCTGAACGGGAAGCCTTACTTTTTCCACGGCCTTCTTGATCAGGGATATTTCCCCGACGGAATATACCTTCCCGCCTCTCCCGAAGGCTACAAATTTGATATTCTCACAATGAAGAGTCTTGGCTTCAATATGCTGAGAAAGCATATAAAGATCGAGCCTGAGCTGTTTTACTACTTCTGCGACAAATACGGAATGATAGTTTTTCAGGATATGGTAAACTCGGGAAAATACAACTATTTTCTTGACACCGTTATTCCCACCATAGGTATGCGAAGGGGCATCACCCATAAAGCTACAGAAAAAAGGCGAAAACACTTTGAATCCGACTCACAAACTACAGTGCAGCTTCTCTCAAATCATCCCTGCGTTTGCTACTATACAATATTCAACGAGGGTTGGGGGCAATATGATGCAGACAGAATATACGATAAGCTCAGCTCCCTTGATCCCGGACGCATATGGGATACCACATCAGGCTGGTTTACAGAGAAAAAAAGCGATGTAAAAAGTGAGCATATATACTTTAAAAAGATAAAGCTAAAGCCCGACCCCAATAGGCCTCTGGTGCTTTCAGAGTTCGGGGGATATTCTCTGAAAATCGAGGGTCATTCCTTCAACCTTACCAATAATTACGGCTACAAAAACTTCCACTCAAAAGAAGAACTGACAGAGGGGCTTACAAACCTTTATCTTTCTCAGGTATTGCCCGAGATAGAGAGCCACGGCCTTTGCGCGACAGTTCTCACTCAGGTTTCCGATGTTGAGGACGAAACTAACGGACTTTGCACCTATGACCGCAAAATCATCAAGGTTGACCGTGATGCTATGAACTGCATTTATGAAAAGCTCCTGTCTGCCTTTCTTACAAAAACGAAGAAAAACATTTAAACTACAATCATTCGGCTACTGTATATACGAAAAAGGAATCTGCTATGAAAACTTACACGAGAAAAAATGCACGCTTTACCGTAATAACCGAAGGCGCGTTACGTATTGAATATGCAGACAATGCCGCCTTTGTTAACGAGCCTACTCTCTTTGCCGTCAGACAAGGAAGCATCGATGCATCTGCAATCATAAACGAAGATACTCTTACTTTAAAAACTGATAAATTCACCCTTACATATAAGGGCTTTGAGCCTTTCTCAAAGGATAATCTTTCAGTTCATATTCACACATGCGGCACTGATACTGTATGGCACTACGGAGATGCCCTGAAAAACAATCTCGGCGGCACCCTCGTTACCCTTGACGGCGTGAACGGCAGAAAGCCTCTTCCGAACGGCATTATATCCCGTGACGGCTTTTATATCGTTGATGACGGTAACAAACCCATACTTCGTAACGGCTGGATCGCCAACAGAAACAAAGATCACAAAACAGATCTCTATCTTTTCGCATATGGAAACGACTACAAAGGGGCAATAAAGGATCTCTCCTGCGTTTCGGGAAAGTTTCAGTTGCCCCGCAGATGCGTTTTCGGCTCCTGGTATTCACGCTGGTGGCGCTACACTTCTGAGGAGTTCCTCTCACTTGTTGATGAATATGATGCAAACGATTTTCCCCTTGACATTATGGTAATGGACATGGACTGGCATTATCAGGACTGGGGACACGCAGAAGGAGAGCCCTTTGCCCTGTTTGGCTACGGCCATTGCGGAGAAAACCTCGGATGGACAGGATACACATGGAACCGTACAGCCATTCCCGATCCCGACGGACTTCTCTCCCAGCTGAACAGCAGAGGCATCAAGGTGGTTCTTAACGACCACCCTGCAGACGGCATCCGAGACCATGACGAGCACTACCCTGAATTCATCAAAGAACTTGAAGAACACAATTACACAGAAGAGGTTCCCGATATTCCCGAAAGGATATCTGCCCGCGAAAAAGAAAACAATAAAAGAAATATAAAAAACTTCCGTTTCAACGCCGGAAGTTCAGTTTATATGGATGCCTTTTTCAATAATGCCCTCGCTCCCATAGAGCGATCGGGAGTTGAATTCTGGTGGCTTGACTGGCAGCAGGATTATCTTTACCCCACAGTAAACGGCATCAATGACCTTCCTCATCTTTCCTGGCTCAACCATCTTTATTACGAGCATTCAAAAAAGGATGGAAAGAGAGGCGCTTCTTTCTCACGTTGGGGCGGCATCGGTGATCACAAGCACCCCGCATATTTCTCGGGAGATGCTGTTTCAAGCTGGGAAACACTTGCTTTTGAAGTTGAAATGACAGCCTCTGCCGCTAACGCAGGATGCTTTTTCTGGAGTCACGATATTGGAGGATTTGTGGACCCCATTCCCGGAGGCCAGGCTGAAAACTATGTCCGCTGGGTACAGTTTGGCGCACTCAGCGCATCTCTCAGACTTCACATGAACGGTGTGGAAGGATTTGACCGCCGCCCATGGACATGGGGAGAGCCTTACTGCTCTGCCATGCGCGAGGCTTTTCACTTGCGATCAAGAATGTTTCCTTATATCTATTCTTCTGCATACAACTGTTGCAAAAAAGCAATTCCTTTTATACGTCCTCTTTACTATGAAGCACCTGATATAAAAGATGCTTATCTGCATCCTACCACATATTTTATCGGTAATGATCTTATAGTATCCCCCATCTGTCAGCCTATGAACGAGGAAGGAAAAGCACTTTCAGCCCTTTGGCTTCCCGACGGAGCATGGTACAATATTTTCACAGGCAAAAGCTATGAGGGCGGAAATATTAAAACCGAAGACGGACTTTTCACATTCCCGCTTTTCATTCGCGCAAATACTCCTCTTGTCACTCAGCCTTATCGGGACAGGATGGCTTCCTCCCCCATGACCGAGCTTTGTATTGACATATACTGCAACGGCTACGGTCGCGGCTCCTTCTCCCTTTTTGAGGATGATGGCGAAAGCGAGTTATCAAAGGATAATAATTGCCGCATCACAAAGATAGAATATGCCGCCAACAAGGACAAATATGAAATAAAGCTGACTCCCGAAGGCTGTTTTGACAATGCTCCTAAAACCCGCACATTAAGAATAAACCTTCACAATGTGAAAAAGCTTTCCTGCGCAGAAGGATTGAAAGTTTGCTACAACGAAGCAGAGCAAAAAGCTACTGTCACTATTGAAAACACTGATGCAGACCTTCCCGTTTGTATCACACTGGCATGATACTGATAATATCACCAATGATCTCCTCAGCCTCAGAAGGGAAAACGCTGCCACAGCTTATAAGACGAAGTATGCGCTTTGCCTCACTGAGACTTCTTGAAACATCAAAAATATCCTTTGCTGTTTCTCTCGCTCCACCGTTATCTATCTTGGTTACGGAAATGGAGTATATCATTCCGTCACCAATATCATTCTCAAAATCGGGAGCTTTCTCTGCACTCAGCCGATAGATCAGAACAATATCCCTGCTGTAGTGCTTTATTACGGTACTGTGTCTTTTAAAGAAAACTCTTTTGCACTTCCTTTTTAATCTCATTTCGTACTCTCTTGTGGTTTTTTGTACATTGTATATTGGTTTTCGCAAATGAAGATTAATAAAATCCCATTTTTTCCTATTTGAATCCCCTTTATCCCTGTGAAACGGAAAAAATTCGTATAATATTTCCGTTCATTTCCTGATATTTTCTTAAACTAATTATATTTTTTGTATTTTTTAAAATCGGAGGCAATATGGATATATGTGAATCCTTCCTTAATGCATACCGCGACCTTGAAGAGGTACTGGGGGCAAAATACGGACAAAAGCTGGGCACAGTACAGCTATATGCTTCCGGCGAGGGAGAAAAATATGCAGAGGAGCTTAATCTGTTTCGTGAAATGAGAAATCTCCTCTCCCATCACGGGCGCATAGGCAACTCTCCTGCAGTCCTCCCCTCAAGGGAAGCTCTTAACAAGCTTCTGGAAATACTTGACTATGCAAAAAATCCTCCCGTTGCCGCTTCCGTGGCAACGCCCAAGGATGCGCTCTCTTGTGCAGACCTTTCCCAGAGACTTTCCATGGTTTTGGAAACTATGGAGGAAAAAGGTTTTTCTCATATACCTGTACTGACTGAAAGCGGAAGACTTTACGGCGTTTTCAGCGTAGGCACTCTTTTCGCTTATGTAAAAAGCAATCCTCAAAAATCTGTTGAAGGTCTGAAGCTTATGGATATTGCCGACCTTCTGCCCCCCGAAAAGCATTCTACAGAAAAATTTGCCTTTACGGGAAGAGATGCTTCCCTTTTGGAATTAAAAGAGATATTCAGGCTAACGGGCCCCACCCACAGACGGGTAGCTGCCGTGTTTGTCACTTCAAACGGAGAAGCCTCCGGAAGGCTCCTCGGAATGATCACCCCGTGGGATATAATCAAGGCAGAAAATAATAAAAAAGAAAAAAGCAAAAAGAACTGATCGACAAAAAAATGGCCGGGCTGTTGCACAAAATCGCAACAGTCCGGCCTTTTTGTTTTATTAAGATATTTTATATTGCCTCGCCCGCAGCGTTAAAGAGGGGGAGGGGCTCGAGGTAGATGAGGTCATCGCGATCTTTGGCGTCGCCCTCTGCGAGGATCGCCATCTTACCAACGATATTACCGCCTGCAGCCTTTACAAGCTCCTCGATTGCACGGAGAGACTCGCCTGTGGAGATAACGTCGTCAACGATGAGGATTCTCTTGCCTGCCATAAGATCAGCGTCTGCTTTATCAAGGTAAAGCTTCTGCTCACCCTCTGTTGTGATGGAGCGGACAGTAACCTCGAAAACGCCTGTCATATAGAGCTTGGGCTTCTTTCTTGCGAGGAAATACTTCTGATTTCCTGCAAGACGTGCCATTTCGTGAGCGATCGGAATACCCTTGGACTCTGCTGTGATGATATAGTCATACTCGGGAGCCTTTGCGAGAAGCTCGCTTGCTGCCGCTGTTGTGAGCTCGGGGTCGCCGAAGATAACGAATGCGCCGATATAAAGATTTTCGTTAAGGGGACAGAGAGGCAAGTGCCTCTCAAGTCCCGCTATTGTCATTTTATAATCCATTGTTTTCTCCAATTACAGAGCGATGCCGCCCTTGATTGTGATGCCCTGTGCCTCGAGAGTGCCTGCGATGCCGTTAACAACCTCGAGAACCTCGTCCTTTGTGAGAGTTCTTTCGGGGTGGGAGAAGAGGAGACGGATAGTGATGGACTTACCGTTCTCGTCTGCATAAGTGTCAACAACGGAAATCTTCTTGATGAGAGCGCAGTTTGCATCCTCGATAGCCTTTGCAATGGGTGCATATGTGTCGGAAACGAAGGAAAGGTCGATCTCGATCTCAGGGAACTTGGAGGGAGCCTCGTACTTGATGCTTGCATTCTTGATAGAAGCAAATGTCTCAACGTCGATCTCCGCATAAACGATGTTCGCCTTCTTATCGATCTTCTTGGAAACTTCAGCATTTACGATGCCCATCTCGCCGAGGAGCTTTCCGTCGCAGTAGATGCTGTTAAGGTTCTTGGGATGCTGATAGGAATGTGTTGCCTCTGCCTTTGCAAAGCTGAGGGGGAGGTGCTTGAGCTCGTCTGCGATGATAGCAAGAATATCGCGAAGCTCGAAGTAAAGCTTTTCCATATCCTTAGTCTTTGAGTAGAGAGTAATGCAAAGCTTCTTGTGCTCGTCGCAAAGTCCGTTATCCTTAAAGCCGTTTACGACCTTACCAATCTCGAATACGCCGAAATCGGAAGCATATGAGGTGTTGTACTTAACCTGGCAAAGCTGTGTGGGAACGATGGACTTACGGATAGTCTTGATGTTGGGGTTTGTTGCGCATTCGATCTCAACGTTAGGCTCGATCTCGATGCCGAGAGCCTTGTACTCATCGTGGTATGCCCATACGTAGGAGTGGAGCTCGTGCATGGAGAAGCGCTTAACGAGCATATCCTTGATTCTGTTCTCGTCAGTCTTTTCAACTGCTGCACGAACAGGATAGATGGGAGCCTTCGCAGTGTTAATGTCGAAGTTGTCGTAGCCGTAGATACGTGTGATCTCCTCGATGATGTCAGCCTTGATTGTAACGTCCTTTGTTGCTCTCCAGGAGGGAACGCAAACTGTGAAATCGTCGCCGCAAAGCTCTACACCAAATCCGAGAGCCTTAAGTGTGTTAACGATAGTTTCGTTGGAGATCTCGATACCTGTGTACTTGTTTACGAATGCCTTGTTGAAGGAGAGAGTCTTCTGCTCATACTTGAATGCGTATTCGTCAGTAAGTGCGGAAACTACCTTCGCCTCGGGATCGTTGTCGATGAGGAGCTTTACGAATCTTGCAACAGCAACAGTTGTCATCTCGGGGTCAAGGCTCTTCTCGTATCTCTGAGAAGCGTCTGTTCTGTGTGTGAGACGAACTGTGGACTTACGGATGGAAGCCGCATCGAATGTTGCAGACTCGAGAGTAAGTGTGGAGGTATCCTCAACGATCTCAGAATCAAGACCGCCCATGATACCTGCGATCGCAACGGGAGTATCGCCGTTGCAGATCATGAGAGTGTTCTCATCGATATTTCTTTCAACGCCGTCGAGAGTTGTGAATGTGAAGGGCTTATCAAACTTCTTAACGCGGATCTGTTCAACCTTTCTTGCATCGAATGCGTGCATGGGCTGACCCATTTCAAGCATGATGTAGTTTGTGATGTCAGCAAGGAAGTTGAGAGCACGCATACCGCAGTAGTAAAGGCGGATACGCATGTTGATAGGGCTCACGTGGCGCTTGATGTTCTCAAACTTGATGGAGGAATATCTGTAGCAAAGGGGATCCTCGATCTTGAGGTTAACCTTTTCGAGATTATCGTATACGGAAAGGTCAGCAAGGGAAAGGGGCTTAAGCTCTCTGCCTGCGATTGCTGCAAACTCTCTTGCGATACCGTAGTGACCCCAGAGGTCGGGGCGGTTTGTGAGGGACTTGTTGTCAACCTCGAAAACGATATCGTCGATGTCGAATACAGTCTTAAGATCTGTACCAACGGGGATGCAGTCGCAAAGATCCATGATTCCGTCGTTGGAATCGCTGATACCAAGCTCCTTTTCAGAGCAGCACATACCGTTGGATGTGTAGCCTGCAAGCTTTCTGGGCGCGATTGTGATCTCGCCGATCTGAGCACCGAGCTTTGCAAAGGCAGTCTTCATACCAACGCGAACGTTGGGTGCGCCGCAAACAACGTCGCAGGGCTCGCCTTCGCCGCAGTCAACCTTAAGAAGGTGAAGCTTCTTTGATTCGGGGTGATCCTCAACGCTGAGAATCTGAGCACATACGATACCGGAAATATCGCTACCCTTGAAGAAGATCTCGTTTTCAACCTCTGCTGTGGAGAGGGAGAATTTATTGATAAGCTCCATCTTGTCAAGACCTGTGAAGTCTACGTAGTCGCTTATCCAGTTCATTGAAATAAACATTTTCTCGTTTCTCCTTTCTTAATTATCGTCAGTAAACTGATCGAGGACCTTAAGGCTGCCGGAATTGAGATCGCGGATATCCTTAACGCCGTACTTCATCATAGCAAGACGGGTAAGACCGAGACCGAAGGCAAAGCCTGTATATTCCTCGGGGTCGATGCCGCCGGCCTTGAGCACCTCGGGATGGATCATACCGCAGGGGCAAAGCTCAAGCCAGCCGGAATGCTTACAGGAGGGACAGCCCTCGCCGCCGCAGATAAGGCAGGAGATGTCAAGCTCGAATCCGGGCTCCACGAAGGGGAAGAATCCGGGACGAAGTCTAACCTTGATATCCTTCTGGAATACCTCGGAAAGCATAGTCTTCATAAAGAAGATGAGGTTGGAAATGGAGATGTCCTTATCAACCATAACGCCTTCCATCTGGAAGAATGTGTTCTCGTGGCAGGCACCAGTTGCCTCGTTACGGAAGCATCTGCCGGGGAAGATAGCCTTGATAGGCTTACCCTCATTGATGAGAGCATCCTTATACTTTTTGTAGATTGCGTTCTGAGCCGCACTGGTGTGAGTCTTGAGAAGCTGACCGTTACTGAGATAGTATGTGTCCTGCATATCGCGGGCAGGGTGATCCTTGGGGATATTGAGAGCCTCGAAGCACTCGTAGTCAGTTACGATCTCGGAGTAGTCCTCAACTGCAAAGCCCATGGACTTGAAGATCTCCTCGCACTGACGCTGAACGAGAGTGATGGGATGATAAGAGCCGCGGGAAAGATCTGCGGGAGTGGAAACGTCAAACTCGGGCATCTTTGCATTCTCGAGCTCGATCTCCTTTCTCTTAAGCTCCTCTCTCTTTTCTGTGATGGCAGCCTCAACCTCGCCCTTAAGAGCGTTAACTGCCTGGCCGAAGGCCTTCTTTTCCTCGTTGGGAATGTCCTTCATAGCCTTCATAAGGTCTGTAACGAGACCCTTTTTGCCGATGTACTCAACTCTGAGCTTTTCAAGCTCGTCCATTGTGTTAACATTTGCAAGTGCGGCGATAAAGCTTTCGCGCACTTCAGTAGTTTTCTGAGACATAACGATTCCTTTCTATGTTGTAGATAAATATTTATTGATTTATTAAAATAAAAAAGCCCCGACAATAAATGTCGGGGCGAAAAAACATTTTCCGCGGTACCACCCGTGTTCCGCTATTGCGGCACTTTCGGCGCTAATACGCCTCTGCGCTGTAAGGTGCGCTCACCCGATGGGCTACATATCACCCGTCGTGCTCCGAAGGGAAAGGCGCCTGCGTGGGAAAGCGCGCTCGCAGCCAAGGCGCACATCTCTGAAATACCCATTCTCGCAATTGCCGTCTTCATCACAGCATTTACCGTACAATTATAACACCGTGATCTGCAAAAATCAAGCGAAATATGCAGAAACTTTTTGAAAAAAGTTTCCGCACCTTCAAAAACTTCAAAAAGGGATTTATATAAATTCGGGTTTATATGGGAGATTAAAAAATAGGCTCCCTCCGGGAGGGAGGCTTTGGTGCGAACTTTCTCTTCCACTTATCAAATTTTAGTTTGCAACACCTCGCTAAACCCGAATTTGAAACAAAAATGACTATGGATAGCTCCATAGTCATTTTTAAGATTCCCAAAACCGCTCGAGGGCGGTTGCAAGGGAATAGGGGTCTGCCGTATATTTGATATGGCGCCACATTTTGGGGAAGAGGCGGTAGATATTAGGGTCGCCGTAGCGGTCGTCAACGAGGACTACCACGCCGCGGTCCGTTTCGCTTCGGATAACTCGTCCTGCCGCCTGCAGCACCTTTATCATTGCAGGATAGGTATAGGCATAGTCCTTGCCGTTTTCTCTCGTCTTTTCAAAATAATCCGCAAGGATATTCTGCTCGGCTGTGATTTTTGGTATTCCCGTGCCGATGATGATAGTACCGATAAGACTTTCACCCTTCATATCAACACCCTCGGAAAAAGCCCCTCCAAGAACGCAAAATCCGACAAGCCCTTCGCTATCCTCGGAAAATTCTGCTAAGAATTCGTTTCGCTCCTTGTGGCTCATCCCTCTCGACTGCTTTATGCAGCGGATATGAGGCGCACATTCCTCAAATTCTTCAAAGACCATGTCCATATATTCGTAGGAGGGGAAATAAACGATATAGTTTCCTTCCCTTGCCTCAGCTACAGCCATAATTATCTCGCAGATATCGGGAACGCTCATCTCTCGCTCCTCATACCTTGTGCTGACTGCGTCATAGGCAAAAAGGCAGAGGTTCTTCGGGTCATAGGGGGAATCAAGCTCAAGAAGCGCAGCTCCCTTCATTCCCAGAACATCGGCAAAATAATCCATAGGAGTTAGAGTTGCCGAAAACATTACGGTACTCTTAGCTGTAAGCAGCATCTGAGAAAGAAGAGGAGAAGGATCAAGACATCTTATTTCAAGCTTCAAGGAAGGACCCGTAAGTTCTGCATAAAAAGCAAAGCCTCGGTCAAACAGGGTGGCCGCACGGATGAACTCCCCTGCCGCATTCACCGCTTCCTCTAAAAGGATAGCCGCTTCCTCCTCTTTTGCCGCCTCGCGAGCAGCGCGGATAAACTGGGAAAACGCCTCCGGAAGCCCTGAAACCATTCTCTCGGAAAGATAATAGCCTATGCTCTCGCCTGCGGCATTCTGATGCTCCTCAGTTTTGCAAAGTGAGGTTATCTCTTTCAGCTTCCCCATAACAGCACCGATACCGTCAAGCAAGGCTGTGTTTTTCGTAATAACCGGGCTATCTGTTTTATACAGCTTAAGAAACGGTTTTGCAAAAACAGTTGCAGAGTACATCTCACGCGCACGGTCAGGCAAGTTATGTGCCTCGTCCACAAGGAAAGCGTATTTTCCACGCCTTCCCTCAAAATATCTTTTGAAGCGGACCGAGGGATCGAAAACATAATTATAATCGCAGATAATGATCTCGCAGTATTCGCTTGCATCGAGGGACAGCTCATATGGGCAAACCTTATACTTATCTGCTGCCTTATACACAGCAGCACTATCGAGAACCGGACCGCGCTCAAGAAGAAACAGGAGAGCCGCGTCGCGCCGCTCCTCATAGCTTTTATGCTCCACTTCTCCCATAAGAGGACATATACGGCATCGGCTGACACCCACGGGCACATTCATTGAAACCATGGGACAGCTTCTTTCCTTTGCCATAATAAAAACGCATCTGAGCGAGGGCGCAGACGATGCCATAGCGCGCACTGCATCTGCCGCCGCATTTCCTGTTACCGTCTTTGCCGTCAGATAAAAAATTTTATCGACCTCTCCCTTGCCAAAGGCACGAAGAGCCGGATAAAGAGCTGATACAGTTTTTCCGATTCCGGTAGGAGCCGAAACAAGAAGGCGCTTACCACCCTTTACTGCGCGGTACGCGTCATTTATAAAATCCCGCTGGGCATCTCTCAACTCTTTATATGGAAAGGGCATTTTTGAAAGAAGCGGTAGAGATGAAAGCTGTCTTTCCGCCTCTATTGCAATAAATGGAACAGCGCGGTCAAAAAGCGCTTCTGACATTTTTTTAAGAAATGAGGCTTCCATATAAGTCTCAAATGTACGCATATCCGATGAGCCTTGCCTCATATACGTCATACGGACAGAAACACCAGAAAGTCCCTTTTCAAGGGTAAGCATATAAGCGCAAAGCACACACTCCGCAACAAAAGCAGAATCAAGGGCAGGAGAAGTTTTTGCAGTTATCCTTCCCTTTTCCTTGATCTTTTCAACAGTCCATTTTCCGCCGTACTCCCAAAGCAGGTCAACATGACCGAATACCGTAAAATCGACACCGCCCCGACTTACCTTAAAGGAAAGCTCTCGGCGTATCTCTGCCTCGGGAACTGCTTCTCCGCACTCACGGTATATTATCCTCTGAGAAATATTTTTTTTCGTTCTTGCAAAACGTGCAACCTCTGCGGCGGCAACTCTGAGACAAGAATTTTCACGGTCCACTACAATATTCATTTGCCGCCTCCTTAGCTTTTTTAATCATTTTATCATAGGCAGTTCAAAAAATCCACAATATCTTGAATATTTGAAAACTATATGATAAAATGAGTTGTAACATATTAAAAGGAGAGACAAACCAATGGAAAACGAAAGAAAGCTTATTTGCCCCGGCGATCTTGGAAATAATGCAGCTTGCGATGCAAGAAGATGCGAGTTTGATATTATGAACGAGCAGATCTTTTATACCGAGGGTACAGACGTAGCCATAGATTTTATCGGTGACTCTATCACTCATTTTATGGAGCATTGCCAGTTCTATAACAAGTACGGTTTTGTTATCAACCGCGGTATCGGCGGAGATGAAACTCAGTTTATAGAGTTCCGCTTCGAAGCAGACGTTATCCAGCTGAAGCCCCGCCTTTGCATTATGTGCGTAGGCTGTAATAATCTTTGGGTGCTTGAGGATAAGATCGATCCCGAAACCGGCGACTACATAGAAGAGGAGCAGGTCAAGGTAATCAACACAATTATTACCTCCTATACAAATATGCTTGAAAGAGCAAAGGAAGCAGGCATCCCCGTATGGGTTTGCTCCATCCTTCCTCACAGCAAGTGGGTAGGAAACTTTGCTATCCGCAATCCCCTTATTGCGCGTATCAACGGTGAGCTCAAGGCTCTTGCCGAGAAGTTCGGTACTGAGTATATCGATTATTTCTCAAACCTCACAGATGAGGATGGCATGACAATGCGCGAGGGTATCTCCCGCGAGGGTATCCACCCCAACCACGCAGGATATGAGCTTATGCGCCAGGTCCTCCAGCCCAAGCTCGATAAGTTCTTTGGAATGTAATTTAATTGAATAACAAAAAAGCTTGCAAGTTAAATCATTTGCAAGCTTTTTTATATTCGCACTTATAGAGTAAGAAATTAAAAAACAGATAAATCAAAGGGACTTTCCGGTTTTCGGAAAGTCCCTTTTGCTTTAAAGAAGATACCCGCAAAGGATACCCACTACGGCCGAAAAACAAACCACGAAAATCGGATGAAGCTTCTTGATTGACATGAAAAATGCTACCGCAAATATGCCGAGGGATATATACACATCCGCCTCTGCAAATATATCAAAAGAAAAGGCGTCGGGAACAAATACCGTTCTCGCAACTGACACAGCCGCAGCTCCGATAAGCCCAACCACGCAGGGCTTAAGTCCTGACATACATCCCTTAACTATAGTGTTTTTCTTGAATTTTTCATAGCATCCGGCAATTATGATAATTATCACAAAAGAAGGCAAGACCACTCCGAGGGTTGCAAAAAACGCGCCAAGTACTCCTCCGACCTCGCTTCCCACATAGGTTGCAATATTAACAGCTATAGGTCCCGGAGTGCTTTCAGCAACAGCGATAAAATTACAAATCAGCTCTGCGTCTGCCCAGCCATGTGCTATTACCTCCTCCTCTATAAGCGGAAGCATGGCAAGTCCACCGCCAAAGGTGAGAGCTCCTATCTTGAAAAACGCCCATAAAAGTTCAAGATATATCATTTATCAGCCCTCCTTTTTGCAAAAAGCGAGGTGATAAAGCCCAGTGCCGCACTGCCTATAATGATAAAATAAACAGGCACATCCAGAAACGCCGAGAGCACAAATGCCAGAGCCATAATAATATATGCCCACAAGCTCTTCTTGCACTTTTTATACATACCGAATAATGCCTTGATAATAAGGGCAAGTACTCCTGCTCTTATTCCTTCAAATGCATAGCGCACTGCGCGATAATCCTGAAACTCTCTGAGCACATACGAAATAAGAAGTATTATTGCAAAGGACGGGATGACAACTCCAAGTGTTGCAAAAAAAGCACCGAAAAATCCGCCGACTTTATATCCGATAAATGTTGCCGCATTTATGGCTATCGGGCCGGGAGTGGATTCCGCTATGGCAACTACCTCAAGAATATCATCATCCGTTATCCATTTTTTGTTCTCTACTGTTTCTCTCTGAATAAGGGGGATCATGGCGTATCCTCCGCCAAAGGTAAATCCGCCGATCTTCATAAAGGTGAGAAGAAGAGAAAGCCATGTCTTTATTTTGCTTTTCATTTTCATTACCGTTATTCAAAAAGAGAAAGAAGCTTCTCCTTTGTAGCAAGGCCAACACTCATGCCAACCTGATTGCCTTCACTGAAGGCAAGGACTGCAGGTATACTTTCGATGCCGAATGCCATAGTCAGATCCGGCTCAGCATCCACATCCACCTTAAGAACCTTTATTTTTCCCGCACACTCAAGGCTTATTTCCTCAAGTATGGGCGCAAGAAGACGGCAAGGGCCACACCACTGCGCCGAAAAATCTACAAGCACGGGAAGTTCGCTGGCAAGGACCTCGCGCTCAAATTCGTTTATTGTTATCTCTTTCATATGTTCCTCTCAGCTAAGTGATTTATAATAAAGCATACAGTGACAAAAGCCCTCAAATTCAGGGTCTTCTATCTGGGCCTTAAATTCATCACAGATGCATTTGTTTGCCTCGGTACGGGCAAGCCTGCAGGGGCAGTATCCTCCCGTGCGGCGAAGACCTTCCTTTACCGATTTTACGATCTGCTCGTCGGGATTGTATGTTACCTTCATAAGCTTTATTTCATCCTCTCGATGTACTGTATAAGAGCGTCCTCAGTCATGGCGCCTACGTGATAGTCTATGAGAGATCCGTCGCTACCTATGAATACGGTCATAGGAATACTCTGAACAGCGTAAGTATATGCGGCATCCCTCTCTTTGTCACAGTATACGGGAAAGGTGTATCCGTTATCCTCAATAAAGGTCTTTACTACGTCTACTGTATCTCTCTGTCCGTCTGTCATATTGACCATCATAAATTCAATTTTCTCTCCGTACTTGCTGTATGCTGCCTCAAATGCGGGCATCTCTGCTTTACACGGAGGGCACCATGTTGCCCAGAAGTTCAGCACTACAGGCTTATCGATCTTATCGTGGAGAGATATCTTTTCGCCGTCTGCGGTATAGACGACAAAATCAGGCACCATATTCGCACCTGCGGTTTGATCCTCTGTTGTTTCATTTGCAGTTGTTTCTGCCCCGCCATCCTTTACAGAACAAGCTGAGAAGGCAAAAAGCGCAATCGCACACAGAAGAATAGCTGCAATTATTCTTTTCATTTCTTGCCCCCCCGTATTTTAGTCAATTGTAGAATATACCCTTTATTTGCACTATTTTATGCAATTGACTATAATTTGAACCCCTTGATATCAAAGGGATTCCAGGTATTTTATGAGTTCTTTGAACCCACCGGCGGGATAGCGCGAAACATCAACATTTTCCTTGTTTATGAGATGATCCGTCAGAAGGAAGACCTTCATGCCAAGCTGCTCAGCCACCATATCATCGGAAACGTCGTTTCCAACCATAAGGCACTCTTCGGGAGCTACACCCGCCTTAGCTGCCACTTCTTTATAGTAACCGAGAGCCGGCTTTGAATATGTTGAATTCTCGTAGGTAGTGAAAAACTCAAAATCGGAAACATCCAGTCCTGCCCAAGCAATTCTTTTCTCTGTTGCTATAGACGGAAAGAGAGGATTGGTTGCAAGAATGCACTTGAGTCCCTTGTTCTTCACAAGACGTACAACTTCGCGGGAAAGAGGTTCAAAACTCGCCACCTCATCCTTTATGGAATCAAAGTTGTTAACGTAAAACTCATCAAGATATACCTTCTCGGCATCAACGTCCTTATCGGGAAAAATTGCCTTAAATACGTCCCAGAAGATCTCTTCATTGACCTTCGAGCCTTCGTTCTTCATCATAGCACCGGTCCCCTTCCAAAGCGCCTTTATAAAGGCCTGGGGATCGTAGCCGTAACCTGCAATATGAGTGGCGATCTTATTCATATAAGTTGCAATAAAAAAGTCCTGATCCATGGAAAGCAAAGTTCCGTCAAGATCAAAAAGTACAGCCTTGATACTCATTCGTTTAAATTCCTTATCCAAAAATTGATACGCTATTATAACTTAAAACCGGAGAAAAGTCAATGCCGATACTCGGCATTGACTTCATTTAAACAGTATCAGGCTCAGCGCCATCATAAGCATTCCGAGAAATATACCTCCGATGCAAAGCCCGCGGATTTCACCTTCAAAAGCTGAAGGAAGCACCTCTGCAACGCTGATATAGACCATTATCCCTGCGGCAGCAGCAAAGATTATGCCAAAGCAAAGATCCGTCATAACAGGCATAAGCAATATCCAACAAAATATGGCGCCAACAGGCTCCGCAAGGCCCGACAGAAAAGAAACTGTAAAGGCTGTTTTTCTTGAACCCGTTGCTCGCAGTACAGGTGCTGCAACGGCGATACCCTCAGGTATGTTGTGAAGAGCCACCGCAACCACAACGGGAAGGGCTACCGCAGGATCGCGAAAAGCAGAAACGAATGTTGCCATTCCCTCGGGGAAATTATGGAGAGCGATTGCAAAAGCAGATATAATTCCCGTCTTCAGCATTTTTGCACTGCCGCCGCCCTTCTGAAAGCTGCGATAAGCCCGTTCGCCCTCAAAGGATGGTATGAATTTTGAAATGAGAGCTATCAAGGCAGCACCTGCGAAAAACGCAAGTGAGGAAAGTGCACTTGCACCTCCGGGGGAGACAGTGACTTCAAATGCAGACACGGATTTTGAAAATATCTCTGTCAAGGATATATATATCATAACACCGCCGGAAAAACCCATAGTAAAGGTCAAAAAGCCCTCACTTGTATTTTTCGAAAGCACGGTTATAATACTGCCGATACCTGTGCTGAGTCCGGCCAACAAGGTCAGTAAAAAGGCAATTAAAATGTTGTTCATTCTATGTTTTTCCTAACTGCCCAAGGGGCGGTTAAACTTCTTAAAAGGCTTTTGCCCTTCTTTAGCAGTATATGAAAAACACAATCAGACTGACAAAAACCCGTAATTTTTCGCCTTGACAAGAAGTCGCTACTGTGATAGAATGTGATAGTTAGGTAATTTCCCATCTTCACTATAAAGGATGCAATTCACGTCCAAAAACATAGAAACTCAAAAGCCATCGAGGTGCATGACGGTTCTGGAGCTTTTCTTGTGTTTGAATGATTATCGGGGTGTGGCTCAGTTTGGTAGGTGAGGAAGAAAAAACGATTGATTATCGTTTTTTCGACGAAGTAACGAAAATAAGGAAAAATTCGAGGCGAGTGTATCGAGCCGAAAAATTTTGAGTATATTTTCGGAAGTAAGCTGCGTTCGGGAGCTTTTCTTGTATTTTAAATTTAATAACTGATTATCGGGGTGTGGCTCAGTTTGGTAGGTGAGGAAGAAAAAACGATTGATTATCGTTTTTTTGACGAAGTAACGAAAATAAGGAAAAATTCGAGGCGAGTGTATCGAGCTGAAAAATTTTGAGTATATTTTCGGAAGTAAGCTGCGTTCGGGAGCTTTTCTTGTATTTTAAATTTAATAACTGATTATCGGGGTGTGGCTCAGTTTGGTAGAGCGCTGCGGTCGGGACGCAGAAGTCGCAAGTTCGAATCTTGTCACTCCGACCAAATAAGTTCGATAGTTTTGATACGAGAGTATCTGAAACTATCGAACTTTTTCTTTTGCCGAAAATCCTTGCAGGACAGGGGTTTTCGGCTTTTTCCATTTTGGGGTTACCAATATAGCTTCAACAAAAAACTCCTTGATTTCTCAAGGAGTTTTTATTTTGTAATATTAAATTACTTAGAAGCCTCTTCGATAGCAACTGCTACAGCAACTTGTCATGGGAATGACCTGCCATGCACTTACCATTAAAGTGAACCTTAAACTTACTTAGAAGCTTCCTCAATTGCTACTGCAACCGCTACGGTCATTCCTACCATGGGGTTGTTGCCAGCGATGAGACCCATCATTTCTCTGTAAATACCCAACACAAAGGCGGAAATGATGTGGGTTATCCAAAAGAAGCCAACAAACAGCAAGATTTTATACCATCATTCAATTCATGGGACACATTACTAATGCGTCTCTTGGCACACATTATAGCATTCCTTTCTAAATTAGTCAATTACATTCTAAATGATTTTTATTTGTTCTATTTGATGTTAAATCATTCTAAATAGACAACTTTTGATAACTCTTTATCGATCAGAGGTTCTAAATCCTGTATATTGACATGTGAAAATATCTTCCAATAATTGATTCATAAATTGATTAATTATAGAAATAGGTTCTGTATATTGAACCAAGTTAATTAATCCTTTACTACCATGAAACATGTTATTCCTAAATCTATAAACAATCATTAGATAGGCAAACAACAATCTATGATTTCTTGTTCTTTGGGTTTTATAATTTATTAGTGCTTCTTTTGTAGTAATTTGGGGATTAATAGGAGAGGCCTTTGACAATTTCAAATTTCTAAATTGGTCAGTTGTTTTATTGTTTTCATCTATGTATCTTTCACAGAAATAGTCGCCAAAATAATCGTAATCATTGATGTTGATTTTAGTTATTAACTTTTCGCAAATAACCATATCATTTTCAGGAGATTGACGCTTCTTATATGTGAACAAAGATTCCTCAAACCAAGAAGTATAAAACAAAAAAGTTGCCCATTCTTGGTAAGTTTCATCTGTGATGTTGGGGATTCCTTGGCTTCTAATTAAATCAAATAGTTTTTGTTTGGACTTTGGCATAATAAATTCTCCATAGTTCTGTTAAACATTATTAGAACATTTAATGATAGAGGCAATGTGGTTTCCTTTGTTCAATTCAGAAACAATTTTTGTATAACCTTCGATGATTTCACCATTGTTCAGTTGGACTTTTATAGTCTTGAAATCTTTTTTTATTTCAAGTTCTTCTTTAATGTGCTTTGTTATTAAGGAGCGCACTACCTTTATCGCAAGGAAATTATCCTCAACTGTTTTGTTAAGTAAAACATCAAGTTCTTTCAGGTGATTGATAACATTTACAAAGTCATTTATAGTTAGAGTATCTTTGGGTATCTCATAAAAATCCCCCAAAACTTCAAGATGTTCAATGAATACATCGAAATCACTTTCTTGAGGTATTTTTATAGTAAAACTGAATTTATTTTTGTCTGTTGAACTCTTTAATAAATGGGGTTTTATACTTCCAACACAAATTCCTTTTTCTTTGGTGATACATCTATTGTATCCATTTTGAGTTAATAGTTTGGTTATAGTGTCTTGCGGAAATTCATATTCTTTATCAATGTGATCAGTAATAATCGCACCTGAAGGATGTTTGATTTTGTGTTCGTAAAACTTATCCTTGATTTCAGTATCAAAAAACTTTCTTTCCAAATACTTCAAAACTAAATCCCATACACAACACAACTCCTTGGAAGGTCGAACCATAATATATTCATCTTCTATAGAAAAAGCATTTTTTACAGTTTCATCAGGATGAGCCAAACACCAATCCCTTTTGGCTTTGATCTGAATACTACCGCTTTGTGTCTTGGGGAGAGAATCATCCCATTCAAAACCATTTCTATCTAAATTCGAGATTATTCCACTTATCAATCCATGATAGTAAATCAACCCTATATTTGAATCATTACATATTTCTAAAAGTCCGAGGTTGGAAAGTTGAGAAGCAACGCATTTTTTCTTTCTGAATGGTGTATGTGTTGGAGAAAAAACACACTCTGAAATTTTATCAATTATTTTACTTTGAACAATTGTTATTTGTTGATCATAAGTCAAATTTGACTCTATTGTGTTTATAATATCTATAAAAATATTATCTTTTTCTTGTTCAGTAATTCCGCCATTCTTTAACTTTGAAATAACTTCTCCTTCTTTGTTGATTAAACCAAGTTCGTATGCCAATCTATAAACATGAGAACAAGGATAATTCTTTCCATCTTCTTTCCTTTGGTATTCATCACAATTACAACAATTGTGTTTAGTTAAATAACAAACAATGGTTTTTGTATCATTGCCAAAAGTAGCGGCAAATGATTCCTTACTTATGTAATAGGGTGTATATTCTTTTGAAAAAGATTTATCTAATTTTTCTTTTTGAGAGGGCATTTTGATAATTTCATCCCAATCTTTATAGATAGACTTCATAAGAGACATCCTTTCAACATAAGCAATTTTCAACAATCTTTATTTTTCGTCTTTGTCTTGATTTTTGTTTGACTTTAAACCATACAGTATTTCATATTTCTTTTCCAATATTTCAGAATCCTCATCATGCGTATAAGTTGTATATGCGTCTTTATATGCTTTTCTATATAATCCAAAAATCCAACCTGCGGCAACTCTAATAATCAATTGAATATACCAATCTTTGAAAATAGATGCCGCTATAAAAACCAAAATAAATACAACCCATCCCATCATCACCTCTTGGATTTCCCAATCCTTTTTGGTGTTCTTTGTTCCTGTGGTGTAGTGTGGCGAATTAACACCAAAAATCTCTCTTGAAGCATATTCTACACTTGCTTCAATTACTACTTCTTCTATCAGTTCATCAGGTGTTCTATCAGTTGTTTTATCTGTAATACCAATGTTTAGTTTAATATCTTTAAACTCATATTTAAAGCACAACTTTTTTTTGATGTGATTATAATAGACTTCTTTTAAAATCACTTCTTTTGTTGCTGAACCCAAATAGGATTTTGCCTCATCTGTTAATCTTACTATTGAATTAACTCTATATTCTGTTCCTTTGTGTTTGAAAAAATATTCGTGTTTATAATTTTTGCTACAGTCTTTATAAGTTAACACAAAATTCCCTCCTCAAAATAAGAGAATAGATTTCTTTTTAACAGTATTTTTCACTAATATCCCCAAGAAAAACTTTCATTTTCTCGACGACTGCGGCGGGGCTGACGAGGGTTATTTTTTTCAGCAATTACATATCCAAGAAAAGACTTTATCAAGATCATTATAGCACAATCTCAAACTTGTTTCAATCAAAAAAGGAGATGGATTGCATCTCCTTCCCTTTTCTAAAAACAAAAAACTCCTTGATTTCTCAAGGCGTTTTTTTGTTTGTAATATTGAATTACTTAGAAGCTTATTCAAAGCATGCAAAACAGCCAATGTTATGCCAGTCTTTTATGGTTAACTATAAGCATCAATACGCCAATGGAGGTGGGAATGGATGCTAAAATGTATGTTATTTTCCACTCGTTTGACAAGCGTTCCAGAGCAAATTCGAACATAGTAACGCCTGAGTGAGATTTATCTGTCGTCCATAGATTACATGAGCTGACAAATCCCCATATCGAAGTTATTAGAAAAATTGCAATACCTAATACAATTAGGATTTTTGCTACGTTTTTATATGAAATTTTCATGATTTTAGAAGAATAAAGGCACTCAAAACGAGTGCCTTTGTATGATAGTATCTAATTACTTAGAAGCCTCTTCGATAGCAACTGCAACAGCAACTGTCATACCAACCATGGGGTTGTTACCAGCGCCGATGAGACCCATCATTTCTACATAGAATCCACCAAAGGTGGCTTCTAATCGGCGTGACATCAATGCTATCAAGGGCAAATTTAATAACTATAATAGTTAAACACATCATAGAAATGTGTTCTTGAACCCATTATAGATCAACTTTTAGCAAGAAGTCAACATCTTTTTAACATCTTTTGAGGATGTTTGATTCATCTTTTAACATCTTTGAATCAACTCTAAAAAGAAGCTCTTAAATCACTCATACAAACTACGCATTTTATCAAGATACTCTTTGAACTCTTCCACTCGCGGAGAGGGCGCGACTACCTTTACTTTACTGCCGAGGCCGCAGAGCCAGCCGTAAAACTGATTGCTGACTGCTACGTGAACAACTGCTGTGAAGTGGCGGTCATCGTCCTTTGCGTAGATAACGCCGCGTGTGCCGAAGCGGTCTACAAAGGTGTCCAGAAGCAAGTTCTGAGCTCTCAGGGTTATGTAATCGCGCTCACCCTGAAACATACCGAAATGCTCTTTCAGATACTCTTCGATGTTCAGAGCATTGAACTCTTCCTCACCGCATCTGGGTTCCCCAGTCAGCTCAAGCTCCTTCATTCTGTCAACGCGGTAGTTTACCATCTTTTTCATCAGATCGTCATAACCCATCAGATAGTAATTTCCGTCGCTGATCATGAGCTTGTACGGACTCACAGAATACCACTCGCCGCGGCGGCGCTCGGTGCGCTTCACACTACTGCCTTGAATGGTGTGAGACATATATTTGAACTTGATTTTCTCGGGAATATGAGCTTTTTTGTTGCGCTTGCGGCTCATAGCGATAGAGATCTTACCAACCATTTCATAGATGGCGATATTTTCTGTTTTTACTCGATCCAGAAGAAAGGCTTCTCTCTTAATATCATCAGCATAGTTTTCACTTACAAGGTCGCAAACAACGTTCACAAGCCTCTTGGCGCGCTTCTCGTCGATGAACTTCGCACTATAAACGCACTCTGCCAGAAGGCGAACGTCATTCACCTTGTAGTGTCGCTTTCTTACGTAATAGCCTTTACGGTGCTCATCATAAACGATGGTTTTCTCTTTTTCGTCCTTCAGAAGTTCTTCAGCCTCTTCTATTGTTTCTGCTTTTGGAAGTCCGTAATTATCCCTTGTGGTGAGAAGAATGGCCTTGTTTATTTCCTCGATATCTGAATAGATCGATCTGCGCTCTGCGGGAATGCCGCAATCCTGAAGATACGCCGCAATCTCATTTCCAGAAGCAACGTGATTAGTATCAGTCCTGCGCATCAGATAATCATAAACCAGATAGGGTTTCATTTTCTGAATAGCTATTCTGCCTTTTGGCTTCTTTTCTTCTGCCATAATATCACCGCCTCATGGTAATATGGTATCTCATAATTCTACAAACTCACAAATATCACTTATGTTACAATCCAACACTTTACAGATTTTCATAAGAACTTCCATAGTTACTGTTTGATCTTTGCCGAGTTTGGCAAGTGTTACAGTTGATATACCCGCTTTTTCTCTTAATTCTGATTTAGTAATTTCTAAATCTATCATTCTTTTCCATAGTTTTTTATAGGAAATCTTCATATACTGTACTCCTCTCCTTCTTCAAGTTTTACAGCAGAATATTTTTCCTTTAACTTGTAGAAAGTTTCAGATGCACTGCCCTGGAAAACCCAAGGAAAAGCATCACAAAATTGATTCAAACAACGTTTAGCCAAAATTGTGTTGTTCTGATAATCGTATATAAAAAACAAAATCAATAATAATTGCTTCTTAGTATCATCTTTTATATATTCATGATAAGTGAAAGACTCAATTTGTTCTTGAATATCATCAGGAAGATCACCAAAGGATTTATACAAATTATAAATTCTAAAAATATTTCTGGGCGTACAACTTTTATACAAAAACAGAAAGAATTTATTGTACTTAATTACAGGATCTTTGATTCTGTACATATCCATACATTGAATAGCATAATCTACATTATTATGCAGAATAAAGCAACAAATTCCTTCTAAAACTTTATTCTCGTGCTCATATGCTTTTTTGCAGTGCTCATTATTCATAGCTTTGTAAGCATTTAACAAATGTTTTTCATCATGATTTTGGCAATACAGATGATATTCAAATTGAGCACGCACTTGATAACATACTGCTAATCTGCTATCAAGAACATCTTTTATAGGTATTACTGGAGCGGGCAAATCATTCTTTTTAGATAAGTTGTTACTTATGATTTCTAACAAATTTGTTGCTCCCCAAAAATCCCCACAGTGAAAACATGTACTTGCCAAAATATATTTACAAATTATATCCATAGAAAATGAATGCGCGGTAAGATCTGAGGTTTCTGTTAGTTTCATAATATCAACATGTCTCATAGGCAAAAATGCGGAGGAGATGTCCTCAATAAAGCATTCACGAACTTGTGGAGGAAGAGTTTTATGGGTAACTCCTAAATTATTGCTCATATGACAAAAAAGTTCTTCTCCCTCTCCGCCATTTAAACAATCTACAAATATGGCTATACAACCTCTTCTCTTTTTTAAAAGCTTGGCTTGCTTTTCTCCATCATAATTACTTGAAGGATCACTCATTACAGAATAATACTTTTGAGAATGATAATCATCCAGAAGCACAACACTATATTCGGGTGTTTCAGCAGTAACAGCCTTTGAAATCGGTGATATGAATTTTTCCTTTATGGCTTTGTACTGTTTGTTATCAGCATTGATAATATAGAAAATGATCCCTTTGGTGTTCTTCTTAGCCTTTGGCATATAAATACGCATAAAGATAATGTATGCTAATAAAGCTAATGCAGGCAATGCCCATAAGAGAATATAGAAAGGATTGATACACTGATACCACTCAGCCGTATCAGTTCCTTCTATCGATGTTATGTATGGTACTTCGGATAAGATGAATATTAAAAAAACTATAAAAAAAGAAACCTTCTTTTTCCACATGTTTAGTACCCGATATATAAGTTCTTCCATATTTAACCTCTTGTTATTATGATGAACCTATTATATCAAAAACCTCCTATAATGTCAAATATTATATTTAACTGACGAAATATAATATTTGCATTTGTAAATATTATATTAGTCAATGTTGTATGTTATACATGATAGTATATTTTAAAAAAGTGCGCTCCCCATACTTTAATCTGCTTGTTGCGCATTCCGATGCCCTATGTTTTGTTAGATGTTTATATTATTCAGACTAAAAGGCATGATTGTAATTTGTTATTGCTTATGATATAATGTTTGATATTAGTTTCAGATAAAAGGAAGGTGGAACATCAAATGCACAAAGTATTCGGCCTAAAAGAAAATGTAGAATACCTTCACCGCGAAGGAGCCTATCTTATTCCAATAGAAGGAAATAACGTAGGCGTAATCAAAACTTCTAAAGGTTTCTTTTTTCTCGGTGGTGGAATTGAACCCAGTGAAGATCATATATCATGTCTTGAAAGGGAATGCTTAGAAGAGGCAGGTCTTTCTGTTTCAGTAAAAGAAAAAGTGTGTTCTGCAGAAACATATACAAAACTTCCCGAAATAGGATATTTCCACCCAATCCAAACTTATTATATCGGTCAAGTTATTGATAAAATTTCAGTTCAGACAGAGGAAGATCATCTTTTTCTTTGGGTAGAGTATGAGGAGTTGAAAGGTAATATGTTTGCTGAAATGCAGAATTGGGCACTTGAAATGTGTATGAGCATTAAGGACAGAGCAGAAGAATAATTTAATAGGACAAAATGAAATGCGATATATCGATTTTAATAATGATATAACAAAACAATCAATTGTAGATATAGAACCAAATCAATATTTAGGTCATGTAAGTTCTGTTACATTGGACGACAATAAAACCATTATTATCGCATATCCCAAGAGCCACGGAAGAGGCACTATTATTTTAAAGAAAAGTACCGACGCAGGCGTAACATGGAGCAATCGTTTAGAGACTCCCGAAAGTTGGCATACCTCACTTCAAGTGCCAACACTGTTCAAAACCAAAGATGCATGCGGAAATGCACTTCTACATATGTTTACGGGGCTCTATCCAATAAGACATTCAATATCATATGACTTGGGTAATACATGGTCAGAGCTATCACCGATTGGTGACTTTGGTGGAAATGTATCGTTTTCAGATATGATTCATCTTGATAATAGCCTTTACATGGGTGTTTTTCATGATGATGGTCGTTTCATTGCTGGTGGAAACTACGGAAAGTTTTATGTAGTCAAAAAACTACTAAAAAACGGTGAGCGTAAAATAGATGTATTCAAACAAGACTTATGCCCTGATGGAACAATAAGTGCGCCTGAATTTGTTGCATCATGTAACAATAATGTTTCTGTTGCCGATGGATATGAAGCTTCTGAGACGATATATGAGAGTTTTTTTGGTGAGCGCAGTACAAAGTATAAGTCAAGAATCTATACCACTATATCTTCAGATCACGGATTAACGTGGAGTTCTCCAAAATGTATACTTTCTCACAGTGATGCTTTTATAGCAGAACCTGCATTGATCAAGTCTCCCGATAACAAAAGCATTGCTATGATAATGCGAGAAAACACAAGAAAGTTCAACTCACTTGTTTCGCTTTCATTTGATAATGGTGAAACTTGGAATGTACCCACACAAACTTCTCCTTCACTGACTGGCGACAGACATACTATAAAATATCTGTCCGATGGCAGGATCGTTGCGTGTTTTAGAGATATGCACCCTAATAGTAATTTTTATGGCAACTGGGTTGCTTGGATTGGTACTTATGAAGATATTATTCATGGAAAAGATGGTCAGTACAAAATACAACTGAAGCAAAACATTGGAGGCAGATTCGGAGACTGCGCATATACGGGGATGGAAGTTTTACCTGATGATACTGTGATAGCTATAACATATGGACATTGGGAAAAAGATAAATCACCTTATATACTGTCCGTAAGATTCAACCCAAACAATCTTTAACAATTTTTTATAATAAAAAGAAAGATGAAGACTATTAAAAATAACCTTCATCTTTCTTTTATTCTTCCAAAAGTCCAACATACTTATAGACCGTATTTCTACTCAGATCGCAAACTCTTGCAAGCTCTGATACATTGAGCTCGCCCTTTACGTAGGCTGGATAATGTCTGTAAAAGATCTGAGGAATATCGTCCTTTGTCATTTGCGGCCGCCCAAGTCGCACGCCTTTAGCCTTGGCATTTGCCATCCCAGAACGAACGCGGTCGCGGATCATACCAAGCTCCAGCTCTGCGAACACGCCAGACATCTGGATGAATGCGTTTGACATAGGATCGAGCCTGCCAAGAGTGCAATCAACGGTTATGCTGCCCTTGATAATCAGCTTCAGCTTTTTCTCTTTTACTATTTCTATGATCTCGCAGAGCTACTTTGTGCTTCTGGCAAGTCTGGGAACCTCAAGGGTGATTACGGTATCTCCCTCATTTACTGCATCAAAGAGTGCCAACTGCTTCTGCTTCACCGCAGAATCTCCATGCTCATACTCAAAATATATCTCTTCTGCTCCCTCTGCTTTCAGCTCACGTATCTGGCGCTGAATGTCTTGCTTGCTCTCGTTAGTTGAGCAACGTGCGTACCCATAAACCATTTACTCACCCCTTATAATATTTATGTTTGCGGCCGCCGCATTTGCGCCGCTTTTAGTCTTGTTTTCTTCTGGGAGAGGGCGCGGATTGTAGCCGCGCCCTCCTTTTGCTGTCAGGCTATTGAAAATCTCTTGCTGGAAACCTGCTTTGTGAAGCTCTTGTAAAGGTCTGCGTGCTGCTTCTTGAAGGAAGTGCTATCAAATCTGTTGGAGAGAACTGAAGTCCATCTGATGATGTATGTTCCCACCTGAAGCTCTTCTGTGTTCTGGCTGAGCATTTCAGCCTTGATGCTGTCTCTCAGAGCCTCAACCTCTGTGTGTGCTTCTTCGAGGATTGCCTCCCACTCTCTGAGCTGTTCTACCTTTTTGATCATTTCGTTCTGTGACATTGTATTTTTTCCTTTCTTTGTTCGGGGTTGTCCCTCTTTCTGTATATATTATACACGAATATTAGTGTATAGTCAATTGGCAATCTGCACGAATTATCGTGTATATTCTTGTTGTTTTTGTACACTTGATTTCGTGTATGTTTTGAGTTATACTTAATATGTAAAATAATAGCTCATGAGGTGATACAAATGGCATTGAAATACAAGCTTGATATTCTTGAAGCTCTGAAGGAAAAGGGATATTCCTCTTATTCTCTGAGAAAGGAAAAGCTTCTCTCCGAATCTACTATCCAGAAGCTCAGAAGCGGAGAGGGAATTTCTTGGGATAACCTTGAGACATTGTGCAAGCTCCTTGAATGTGATATTTCTGACATTCTGGAATACCAGAAGGAAGAGTGACTGTTCACGAAAAGGGGTAGTCAATTTCTTTAACAGAAATCCTTTGTTTGCGGCGCGCATACCGCCCTTTTTTACCCACCTGAAAGTGTTGACGAAATCAGATGTTTGATTGAACATGGGTGGGGGTACCCTTTCGGGAAGTCCAGACTTTTTTCGGAAATAGGGGTAGTAGTGTGCGCCGCTCTCCCACGAAATCAGGATTTTGTTCTGAAAGACGATTTTTGCGATTGTAATCGGTAGAATATAAATCTTTTCCGAGAGACGAACAAAAAGGAATAAAAACGAAAAAAACGGCGGTCGCCGCTTCAAGAATTCCCATTCTGGGGTTTTGGTTCTTTGAAGCGGCGGCCGCCGCAGTTTTATTTGAAGTCTTTAAAAAGATCGTCTATCGCCTGATCTAAGGCTGTTTTCAAGCTCTTTTCCATTATGCGCATAATCTCAGCCTCAAGGATTGATTTCTTCTTTTTCTTCTTGTCTTTGTCCTTCTGGCTCATTTTATTTTCACCTCACTAATGATCTTTACGTTAGAGAGGTCATTCTCCTATGCTTCTGCTCTCTTGGCTTCTTCTCTTGCCTCTTTCTGCTTGAACATTGCCTTTCGAACTGCATAGTATATTTCTTCTGGTTTAAAACCATCCATGTGCATTGTGGGATAGTAGTCTGGTACGTGTCTGAAATATGTATCTGCTATTGTCATTTTTTTCTTCTCCTTTTGGATTTTTTATCGCTTTCACTATTTTGCACTAATGCCGCTGTTGCGGCATTAGTAGCAAAAATAGTGAAGCGTTTATCTCTTACTATCTATAAAATTTAGGATAGATTGTTTTTCTTAATTAGTCCATTTATTTAAAAGACGAATCCGCCTATATTTATCTTTTTATCTTGGGAATTTTCTATATTATATATTTCTTTACTATGTTGAGAACTTTTCTGATCGCCTTGCAAATCGTCAAATTCGCAAGGCAAACTTTGTAATTCGTCATCCGAATGGGAGTTTTCTAAATTGTATTCGTCTTGCAAACTGTTCTGTTCGCCAGCCGTCGCCGCCCCTTCTATCTTTTTCTCTTGGGGCATTTCATAAAAGTCATAGATGTTGCTACCTTCTTTACGTTGAACGAGATAGCCTTTTTCAATCAGTCTCTTTACGTATTTATGGAAGCTGGTCTTTTTTATACCGGCCTCCCTCTCCGCCGCCTCTTGGGATAATTCAAGGTTGAAACCGTCCTTGTTACCTGCGAGGTACAGATATATTTGCAGACCGTAAGGTTCCAAATCCTTGTTTGCGGCGAACCAGTTGCTCTTTTTTATTAGCAGGAAGTTTCCCTCTTTTTCTGCAGGCATATCTCGATGAATTTTAATGATTTTTTGATTAGGTACGGTTGCCATATGAATCAATCCTTTCTTGTGTTTTTGTTTTTCTTTTCTATTGGGGATCATGCCTTGAGAGCTTCTCTCTTGGCTTTCTGAGCCTTGTATTCAGCTTCGATTGTGCCGAATTCAGCAACTTCAGGGTACTTTGCAAGGAACCACTTCTTGATTGTGGGATAACGAAGGCTCTTAGACTGGCACTTTGATATAAGAATCAAATCTTCGAATTCAGCAACGGCCGCAAGCTCTTCTTCGGGAGAGGTATGGAGAATAATGTAATCTCGCATATAATCATAGGTTAATCCGTGATAGGTTTTCTTGTTGTCGTTTTTCTTGATATCGCGTCTTCCTATTTCATAATTAGGATGAATGTTCATAACCGTTACCAGCTCACGATATTCTTTGCTGAGAGGGTTCATGGCTGAGTTCTGAAAAGATTCGCTGATTAAAATTTTCTTATTGAAGTGATCCAGTCTGATTGCGCTTGTCATTGTTCTATTTCCTTTCTTTATGCAACGTTGAGTATTTCGTCAATAATCTTATTATGATTTTTCTTGTATTCCATGATTTCAGGGAATGTCTTAAGGAACCATGTCTGTACTTTGCGGTAGGACGCAACTTCTGTCTTTTCAAATTCATCACGATTCACATTGTCGATACCGCGAAGTTCATTGAACTTCTTCATGATTTCATCTTTGTTTTCTCTCTTACAATTAGTAATGTACTTTTCCATGTACTTGTAATTAAGACCCTTGTACTGAGACTTTCTCTTGGGTGTTGCAACTATTGCAATAGTGAAAGTGGGGTATGCTTCCTGATACTCTCTAAGTTCCTTGAATTTGTCAGAAGTGATTTTTCCAGCAGCCTTAGCTTCGTTCTTTGTCATTTCGATTGTTCTGTTCATAAGATTGGCCTTCATAATAATTTCTCCTTCATGTGGTAGGTCACGACCCTAATTATAATTTTTATTTTAGATTTGTATTAAGTTTTGTTTTTGATATTTTCTTTCTCAACTTTTATGCAATGTTGAGTATTTCGTCTATGCGCTTGCTCTGGTTTTCTTTGAATTCCTTAATCTCAGGAAATGTCTTAAGGAACCATGTCTGTACTTTACGGTAAGATGCAACTTCTGTTTTTTCAAATTCATCACGATTTGCATTTTCGATTCCACGAAGTTCATTGAACTTCTTCATGATTTCATCTTTGTTTTCTCTCTTACAATTAGCAATGTACTTTTCCATATACTTGTAATTAAGACCCTTGAACTGAGACTTTCTCTTGGGTGTTTCAACGATTTTGATTGTGAAAGTGGGGTATGCTTCCTGATATTCCTTGAGTTCTGCATACTTGTCAGAAGTAATTCTTCCAGCTGCCTTAGCTTCGTTCTTTGTCATTTCGATTGTTCTGTTCATAAGATTTGCCTTCATAGTAAATTCTCCTTCTTGTGGTAGGTCACGACCCTAATTTAATTTTTTGTTTGGTTGTTTTCTCTCTCAACCTTGTGACATTATTATATCATCCATATATGGAGAACCAGTCATTGTAGACGTACACGTTCAACTTTTTTAAAGAAAAAATGCGACTTTATTTAAAAAATAAAGCCGCATTTGTTTATCTGAGTTTGAGTTTTCTTTGGGTGGAGAACTTATCAAGAAGATTTATTGTATCAACCTCTTTAGAAACGTCACTTACAAGGAGATTTATGTAATTTTGCGTGATTTCAAGACTGCTATGACCGAGTATTTTCGAGAGGGACACTACGTTTCCGCCATTCAGGATCCACTGCTTTGCGAACGTATGTCTGTACCTATGGATGCCAGTAGTCTCCACGCCGCGCTTTTTATTGTATTCGTACAACATATGATACGATGTGCTCTTGGTTAATTGCTTTCCAAAGACGTTGCAGAATAAGAAATCATCGTCAGACTTGTGCTGTCTGTATTTCAAGAACTCTTGAAGAATGTTGCTCATAGTCCTATTGAAAGGCACGATCAAGGCTTTGCGGTTCTTTGTGACAGTAACGTAAACAACATTATTATCGAAATCTACGTCTTTAACCTTGATATTCATTAAACTGCGTTGACGAACCGCAGTTGAGAAAAGAAAGTTTGTGATCACCCAGCATTGATATTCTGTGAAGCTACACTTCTTGATATTTGGCTTCTGGAGAAGCGCGACAAGCTCTGTATCTGTGTATGTTTCTACGGCGGTTCTATCCACTTTAATGGCCTTCATTTTGAAGTGGGGCAAGTACCCTTCGTCCATCAGAAAGTGCATTGTAGTGATGAAATCGCGCAAATACGCATTGATGCTGACATCGTTGTGAAGAATTCCTCTCAGGTATATGACGAACTCTTGGTACACCTTTTCGTCAATGTCTGTCACTTGCATATTTCTGTCGAAATACTTATAAAACTGAGTGTAGCTTTGCTTATAATGATTTATCGTTCCCTCTCTCAGATTGCGGCCGCGGCAGTTGTCAAGATACTTGTTGCATCCCTCTTCAAATGTCAGATTGTTGCTCTCTACAAGTCTTAATTTTTTCATCTTTTTCCCCTTAAAACAATTAGACACATCATAGGGGTAAACCCCAAAATGATGTGTCTAACTCTTTTTGTTATTAAAAGTTGTTAAAAAGATGATTTTTTCTTAATTCAGACTTGCTTATAAGATGTTAAAACATCCTAAAAAGTCAATAAAATCAAGGGTAAATCAGCTAATTACTTAGAAGCCTCTTCGATAGCAACTGCTACAGCAACTGTCATACCAACCATGGGGTTGTTACCAGCGCCGATGAGACCCATCATTTCTACGTGTGCAGGAACGGAAGAAGAACCAGCGAACTGTGCGTCACCGTGCATTCTCCGCATTGTATCTGTCATACCGTAGGAAGCGGGGCCTGCTGCCATGTTATCGGGATGGAGTGTTCTACCTGTACCGCCACCGGAAGCAACGGAGAAGTACTTAACGCCGTTCTCGATAGCCCACTTCTTATATGTACCTGCAACGGGGTGCTGGAAACGAGTGGGGTTTGTGGAGTTACCGGTGATGGAAACGCCTACGTTCTCAAGTCTCATGATAGCAACGCCTTCGGGTACGCTGTCGCTTCCGTAGCACTTAACGTCAGCGCGAGGACCGTTGGAGTATGCCTTCTCGCTTACAACTGTTACTTCCTCAGTTGCGGGATCGAACTGAGTCTGAACGTATGTGAAGCCGTTGATTCTGGAGATGATCATTGCAGCGTCCTTGCCGAGACCGTTAAGGATAACGCGGAGGGGCTGTGTTCTAACCTTGTTAGCGTTGAGAGCGATCTTGATAGCGCCCTCTGCAGCTGCGAAGGACTCGTGGCCTGCGAGGAAGCAGAAGCACTCTGTCTCCTCAGAGAGAAGCATAGAGCCGAGGTTACCGTGGCCGAGACCAACCTTACGGTTTTCAGCTACGGAGCCGGGGATACAGAAAGCCTGGAGGCCGATACCGATAGCAGCAGCAGCGTCAGCAGCCTTTGTGCAGCCCTTCTTGATTGCGATAGCAGCGCCTACTGTGTAAGCCCACTTAGCGTTCTCAAATGCGATAGGCTGTGTTTCTTCAACGATCTTATAGGGGTCGATACCCTTTGCATCACAGATTTCCTTACACTCATCGATAGAGGAAATGCCGTATTCAGCGAGAGCGGCGAGGATCTTCGCCTCGCGTCTTTCGTAACCTTCAAATTTAGCCATTGTTGATTTCCTCCTTCAATTATTCCTTACGGGGATCGATGTACTTAACAGCATCGTTAAATCTGCCGTATGTACCCTTGGACTTCTCGTATGCTTCGTTAGGCTCCATGCCCTTCTTGATGAAGTCTGTCATCTTGCCGAGAGATACGAACTCGTAGCCGATAACCTGATCATCCTCATCGAGAGCCATTCTTGTGCAGTAGCCCTCTGTCATTTCGAGGTAACGAACGCCCTTTGCCTTAGTACCGTACATAGTACCAACCATGGAACGCTCACCCTTACCAAGGTCTTCCATACCTGCACCGATTACGAGACCGCCCTCGGAGAAAGCGGACTGGCTGCGGCCGTATACGATCTGGAGGAAAAGCTCACGCATAGCTGTGTTGATAGCGTCACAAACGAGGTCTGTGTTAAGAGCCTCGAGGAGAGTCTTGCCGGGGAGGATCTCAGCTGCCATAGCTGCAGAGTGAGTCATACCGGAGCAACCGATTGTCTCAACGAGAGCCTCTTCGATAACGCCTTCCTTAACGTTGAGGGAAAGCTTGCAAGCACCCTGCTGAGGTGCGCACCAGCCCACACCGAGTGTATAGCCGGAAATGTCGGTGATCTGCTTTGCCTGGATCCACTTGCCTTCTTCGGGAAGGGGAGCAGGACCGTGGTGAGGTCCCTTAGCAACGCAGCACATGTTTTCTACTTCATGAGAATAAACGAGTTCGCTCATAAAATTACTTGTACTCCTTTGTTGATTTAGCCTTTCGGCAATATTTTTGCTCACCTTTTATTATATATCAAAATCCCCTGAAAATCAACACTCGAAATGCGGTTATAGAGCGTTTTTTGAAAAATTTACGTTTTGACGAAAAAAAGAGCAATCTTGCCCCGTTTCTCTTGCACATATGACTGCTTTTTAGGCATGCGACTTATTGCTTGAAGACAAAAATGAAAAACCGCCGCAGCTTTTGTCTTAGCATACGACGGTTCAGATTTTATTTGCTTCGCTCGAGTCTGAAAAGTCTTTTGAGAAACGGTACGGCGAAGCGAGGACTTTTAATTACAACGACTTTCATGTAGCACCTCCGCCTATCACTGGCAGTATATGCAGTTAATCGAGACGAAGTGAAAACAAAAAAGGAGACGTGAGCCTCCTTTGATTTGCTATTCGATTACTCAACGATGTAGTTGAACTCAACAATGTATCTGTTGCCGACTGTAATAGAGAACGTGTAAGCGCCTGCAGGGATTTCAGTCTTGGGCTGAAGTACAAGTCCAACAAATCCGTTATCTGTTCTCATGTCAGCGTAAGCGTCAACTACGGGGTTTGCTTCGATGGACTGAGCAGAATACTGGGACATGAGGCCGATGTAAGATTCTGTTGTGTTGGAATAATAAACATTTTCCTCGAAATAGAGAACGATTCTGCCTTCTGCATCGATTACAGGATCTTTTGTGAGTGTGAGCTCTGTGTAACCGTAGAAGGGAGCGTCTGTTTCCGGAGGTGTGAATTCATTGTTGTTTTTTTTGCAACCTGTCAGCATAGCTGTTGTAAGGATTGCAACTGCAAGAATAAGTGCAAGTACAATTTGTCTTTTCATAAGATAATAACTCCTTGTAATATTAACTTAAACAGTATACCACAAAAAATGAAAATTGTAAACTACTATTTTTGAATTTTTGTGTCGAGATAGTGAAGATTTGAATATTATTTAGTGATGGATAGGGAGTGCTTGGATGGCTGATGGCTGAATCCCTCATTGATATCCCG
>JAZTXZ010000135.1:0-18506 GCA_045636685.1 Candidatus Avispirillum sp.
AGACCTACCACGAGGGTACTATCCCGCTTCAGACCCTCAGAGCTGACATTGAGTACGGCTTCTATGAGGCAAACACCACCTACGGTAAGATCGGCGTTAAGGTTTGGATCTACAAGGGTGAGGTTCTTAACGAAGTAAACCGTCCCGCTCAGAACGGCGAGCGCAAGGATCGCAGAGGCGATCGCAAGCCCTCCGGTGACAGACGTGGCGACAGAAGAAACGGTGATCGCAGAGATAACCGTGCTCCTAGAGCCGACAGAGCTCCCAGAGCTCCCAGAGATGGAGGTGCTAAATAATGTTAATGCCTAAGAGAGTAAAGTTCCGTCGCGTACAGCGCGGAAGACTTAAGGGTAAGGCGCTCAGGGGTAACACCATTACTAACGGTAGTTACGGTCTTGTTGCACTTGAGCCCGCATGGATCACCAGCAACCAGATCGAAGCAGCCCGTATCGCAATGACGAGATACATTCGTCGTGGCGGTAAAGTATGGATCAAAATCTTCCCCGATAAGCCCATCACAGAGAAGCCTGCTGAGACCCGAATGGGTTCCGGTAAGGGTTCACCCGAGTACTGGGTAGCAGTAGTTAAGCCCGGTCGCGTTATGTTCGAGATGGACGGTGTTAACGAGGAAGTAGCTAGAGAGGCTATGCGTCTCGCAATGCACAAGCTCCCCATTAAGTGTCGTTTCGCCACTAAGGAGATGCTTGATAAGGAACAGGAGGGCTAAGCTGTGAAAGCAACTGAACTTAGAGCAATGAGCGCTGAGGATCTCGCAAAGAAGCTCGCAGATCTTAAGCAGGAACTTTTTAATCTTCGCTTCCAGCACGCAATCAATCAGCTTGATAACCCCCACAAGATTGCGGACGTGAAGAAAGATATCGCAAGAGTAATGACAGTACTCAGCGAGAAGAATGCGTAAGGGGGTAAACAGAAATGGCAAACGAAGCACGCGCACTTAGAAAGACCAGAGTGGGCAAGGTCGTAAGCGATAAGATGGACAAGACCATCGTAGTTGCAATTGCAGACCACGTTAAGCACCCCACTTACGGTAAGATCATTAAGAGAACAGTAAAGATCCATGCACATGACGAAAACAACGCATGCGGCATCGGCGATACTGTAAAGGTTATGGAAACAAGACCTCTCTCCGCAACAAAGAGATGGCGTCTTGTTGAGATCATCGAGAAGGCGAAGTAATAATCTCCGCTCCTACACATAAAGCATGTCAAAGAGCATGCCAAATTTAAAACAGGAGGACTTGCTATAAATGATTCAGCAGCAGTCATTAATGAAGGTAGCTGACAACACCGGCGCTAAGGAACTTATGTGCATCAGAGTGTTGGGCGGCTCCGGCAGACGCTACGGCAACATCGGCGATGTTGTTGTATGTGCTGTAAAGAAGGCAGCTCCCGGCGGTGTCGTTAAGAAGGGCGACGTAGTTAGAGCTGTTATAGTAAGAAGCGTTAAGGGACTTCGCCGTGCCGACGGTTCTTACATTAAATTCGATGAGAACGCAGCAGTTATCATCAACGACGATAAAAACCCCAAGGGAACACGTATCTTTGGACCTGTAGCTCGTGAGCTTCGTGAGCACGACTACACAAAGATCCTCTCCCTTGCACCCGAAGTACTGTAAGGAGGAACTGAAAGATGAAGAAGATCCACGTTAGACGCGACGATACAGTAATCATCGTTTCCGGTGACGACAAGGGTACTAAGGGTAAGGTGCTCGAGGTATCCCCCAAGGAAGGCAAGATCATCGTTGAGGGTGTAAACCTTGTTAAGAAGCACATCAAGCCCCGTCCCCCCCAGGAGAACGGCGGTATCGTAGACGCAGAGGCTCCTTTCTATGCTTGCAAGGCTCAGCTTTATTGCACAAAGTGCAATGCAGCTACACGTGCAAAGCATGAGATCAAGGACGGCAATAAGGTAAGAGTATGCGCAAAGTGCGGCGCAGAGCTTTAATGGGAGGTAACGAATAATGGCAAGACTTAGAGATATGTATAAGGCTGACGTTGCTCCCGCACTGATGAAGAAGTATCAGTATAAGAGCGTAATGCAGATCCCCAAGCTCGATAAGATCGTTGTTAACGTAGGTGCAGGCGATGCAAAGGACAACGCTAAGGTAATCGACGTTATCATCGGCGAGCTTACACAGATCACAGGTCAGAAGGCAGTTCCCACATACGCGAGAAAGTCCGTAGCTAACTTCAAGCTCCGTGAGGGCATGAAGATCGGTGCAAAGGTAACACTCCGTGGCGAGATCATGTATGAGTTCATTGATAGACTCTTCAACTTCTCTCTCCCCAGAGTACGTGACTTTAAGGGTATCAATCCCGATGCATTCGATGGTCGCGGTAACTACGCTCTCGGCCTTAAGGAACAGCTCATTTTCCCTGAGATCGAGTATGACAAGATCGATAAGATCCGTGGTATGGACATCGTGTTCGTAACCACAGCAAACACTGACGCTGAAGCAAGAGATCTGCTCACAATGATGGGCGCTCCCTTTGCTAAGGAAGGAGAGGAATAATTATGGCAAAGAAAGCTATGGTAATTAAGCAGCAGAAGAAGCAGAAGTATTCCACAAGAGAGTACACTCGTTGCAAGATCTGCGGCCGTCCTCATTCCTATATGCGCAAGTACGGTATTTGCCGTATCTGCTTCAGAGAGCTTGCATACAAGGGTGAGATTCCCGGCGTAAAGAAGGCAAGCTGGTAAGCACGCTGTCGGTTACACCGACAAAAAAGTTCCGCATCGGCAGGAACCGCAAGGCGGTTAACCGCCGATGAGCGGCCGTGCAAAGTCACGGCAGCAAGAAAAAAATTACTTGCATGACAGGAGGAAAACTAAAATGCAGATGTCTGACGTAATTGCAGATATGCTCACGCGTATCAGAAACGCAAACAACGCAAAGCACGAAACAGTAGACGTCCCCGCTTCCAACATGAAGAAGGCTATCGCTGAGATCCTTCTCAACGAGGGTTACATCAAGGGTATCCAGATCATTGAAGACGGTAAGCAGGGTGTTATCAGAATCACACTTAAGTACGAGGCAGGTAAGCAGAAGGTAATTCACGGTCTCCGTAGAGTTTCCAAGCCCGGTCTCCGTATTTATTCCAACTACGAGGATATGCCCAGAGTTATGAACGGCCTCGGCATTGCAATCGTATCCACTTCCAAGGGTATTATGACCGACAAGAAGGCAAGAGCTAACAAGGTCGGCGGCGAGATCCTCGCATTCGTTTGGTAAGGGAAAGGGGGATTTAGAAATGTCAAGAATTGGTAGAGAGCCTATCGTTATTCCTGCAGGCGTAGAAGTAACAATCGGCGAAAACAATGTTGTGACCGTTAAGGGTCCCCTCGGTACACTTACCGAGCAGTACAATACTGCAATCACAATCACAAAGGACGGCGACAAGATCCTTGTTACTCGTCCCAACGATGAGAAGGAAATGAGAGCTCTTCACGGCCTCACAAGAACACTCATCAAGAACATGGTAGTTGGCGCTAAGGAAGGCTACCAGAAGAAGCTTCAGATCGTAGGCGTAGGTTACAGAGTAGCAAAGCAGGGCACAAAGCTCGTTATGAACCTTGGCTATTCCCACGATGTAGTAATGGAAGAGGGCGACGGCGTAACATTCGACGTTCCCGACGCTAACACAATCATCGTAAAGAGCGCAGACAAGCAGAAGTGTGGCCAGATCGCAGCAGTAATTCGTTCCAAGAGACCTCCCGAACCCTACCATGGTAAGGGCGTTAAGTATGAGAACGAGTTCATTCGCCGTAAGGCCGGTAAGACCGGTAAATAATAGAAAGGAGACAGAAGGATGGTTTCAAAGAAGGATAAGAACAAGCAGCGTCTTAAGAGACACGCAAGAGTACGTGGAAAGATTTCCGGTACTGCAGAGTGCCCCAGACTCGCTGTTTACCGTTCCAATAAGAACATTTATGCTCAGATCATCGATGATGTTAAGGGCGTAACCCTTGTCTCCGCATCCACTATCGAGGCAGCATTCGAGGGCATCGGTAGCAACAAGGAAGCTGCTCGCAAGGTTGGTAAGGCACTTGCTGAGAAGGCACTTGCAAAGGGCATCGAAACAGTTGTATTTGACCGCGGCGGTTATATCTATCACGGACGTGTATCGGAGCTTGCTGATGGCGCAAGAGAAGCAGGACTTAAGTTCTGATTTTCCCATCAAAGAGAAAACCGGTTTGTACACTGTTTAATTAAAAAAATTAAACATCTATTAAATTAGGAGTAAAGAAAATGGCTAACAAGTTTGATATTCCCGCAGATCAGCTTCAGGAAAGACTTGTTGTTGTTAACCGCGTATCCAAGACTGTAAAGGGTGGTAGAATCGCTCGTTTTGCAGCAATCATGGTAGTAGGCGATGGCAACGGTCACGTAGGCTACGGTCTCGGTAAGGCAGCTGAGGTACCCGAAGCAATCCGCAAGGGCATCGAGGATGCAAAGAAAAATATGATCGAGGTATCTCTCAAAGACGGTACCATTCCTCACGAGGTTCTCGGTGAGTACGGCGCAGGCAGAGTTCTTCTCAAGCCCGCTGCTCCCGGTACAGGTATCATCGCAGGTAAGACTGTCCGTGCGGTAGTTGAGCTTGCAGGTGTAAAGAACATTCGTGTAAAGAGCCTCCGTTCCAACAACCCCACAAACGTAATTAAGGCTACATTCGAGGGCCTTAAGAACCTCAGAACAGCTGAGCAGGTTGCAAAGACCCGTGGCATCAGCGTTGAGCAGGTTATCAAGGGCTAAGGAGGAGACGAAAAATGACAAAAGTAACTCTCACAAAGAGCCTTATTGGTGCAAAGCCCAATCAGAAGGCAACCGCAGCATCTCTCGGTCTCAAGAAGATCGGTGATAGCGTTCTTCATGAGGAAGGCGCAGTGCTGAACGGTAAGGTAAAGGTGCTCAGCCACCTTGTAACCGTGGAGAAGGCGTAAACCACTCCAAACACTAAATAATAACAACGTAAGGAGGAAAAAACCATGAAGCTCCATGAACTTTCACCGGCAGCAGGAAGCGTAAAGGCTTCTTATCGCAAGGGTAGAGGTCCCGGAAGCGGTAACGGCAAGACAGCCGGCAAGGGCCATAAGGGTCAGAACGCTCGTTCCGGCGGCGGCGTACGTCTCGGATTCGAAGGCGGACAGCTCCCTCTCTATAGAAAGCTTCCTAAGAGAGGCTTTAAGAACAGATTTGCAACACATTATGCAATCGTTAACGTAGGTACACTCAACGCAAAGTTTGAGAACGGTGAGACAGTAACACTCGAGACACTTCTTGAGAAGGGTATCCTTTCTAAGGGTCTCGATGGCCTTAAGGTGCTCGGCAACGGCGAACTTACCAAGAATCTCACCGTAGAAGCGGCAATCTTTTCACAGACAGCGAAGGAAAAGATCGAGGCGGCCGGTGGAAAGGCCGAGGTGAAGTAAAGTGTTTCAGACCATCAGAAATGCTTGGAAGGTAGATGACCTCAGAAAGAAGATCCTCTTCTCTCTCTTCATCCTGCTTCTTTACAGAATCGGCGCGCAGATTCCTGTGCCCTTCCTCACTGCAGACCTTGCTGCATCTATGAATCAGGCTACTGCAGGATCAATTTTCGAGTACCTGAACATTCTTTCCGGTGGTGCATTCTCTCAGGCAACTCTGTTTGCTCTCGGTGTATCACCCTACATCACATCATCAATCGTAATCCAGCTTCTCGCAGTTGCAATCCCCGCCCTTGAGAGACTCTCCAAGGAAGGCGAGGAAGGCAAGAAGAAGCTCAACCAGCTTACAAGAATTGTAACTGTAGCACTTGCACTTCTCACAGCAGTAGGTTACTACTTCATGCTTGATAACGGTGCAGGCAGCGGTCAGAGCTATATCGAAACAGCAGGCCTTCCTAAGGTATTCGTTGCATTCGTAATCGTAGCTTGCTACTGCGCAGGTTCCTCTCTTGTAATGTGGCTTGCTGAGAAGATCAATGAGTCCGGTATCGGTAACGGTATCTCCCTCATCCTCTTCATCAACATCATTTCCCGCGGACCTGCAATCGTAGGTCAGCTCATCAGCCTCTGCAAGGGCGAGAACACATCTGTTGCTCACTGGCTCAGCATCGTGATCGCGGTAGCATCTGTTATCATCGGTCTCGCAATGCTCATCCTCATCGTTTTCATCAACGATTCCGAGCGCAGAATCCCCGTGCAGTATGCAAAGAAGGTTGTCGGCAGAAAGATGTATGGCGGTCAGAACTCTACTCTCCCCATCAAGCTTAACAACACCGGCGTTATGCCTATCATCTTTGCAAGCTCAATTGTCAGCCTCCCCGCAACAATTGGTATGTTCTTCAACCCCAAGAAGGGCGGCTTCTGGGAAGGTTTCTTCAACCTCTTCTCAACTGACAGCTGGCTTTATGCAGTGCTTACACTCGTACTTATCGTTGCTTTCGCATACTTCTACATCACAATTTCTTTCAACCCCGTAGAAGTATCCAACAACCTTAAGAGAAACGGCGGTTCCATCCCCGGTATCCGTCCCGGTAAGCCTACATCTGATTATATCACTAAGGTTCTTAACAGAATCACACTTCTCGGCGCAATCTTCCTCGCAATCATCGCTGTTGTTCCTATGATCATCAATATCGTAGTAAACATCTTCACTGATGGCTCCAACATCATGAGCGCACTCTCCTTCGGAGGTTCCTCTATCATTATCGTTGTTGGCGTAATCATTGAGACAGCTAAGGAGATCGAGGGCCAGATGACAATGCGTCATTACAAGGGCTTCCTTGAATAATAGAAACGGAGAAAAGAGCATGGCAAGAATAATCAAGCTTATACTTTTGGGCGCACCCGGCGCAGGCAAGGGCACTCAGGCAGAGATCATCTCTGAGAAGTACGCTATTCCTGCGATCTCTACCGGTGCAATTATCAGAGAAGCAATCCAGAACGGTACAGAGATGGGTCTCAGCGCTAAGAGCTATATTGAGTCCGGCGCCCTCGTTCCCGATGAGGTTGTAATCGGCATCATCAAGGACAGACTCGCTCAGTCCGACTGCGAAAACGGCTTTATTCTTGACGGTTTCCCCCGCACAGTTCCTCAGGCAGATGCGCTTGATAAGATGGGCGTGGAGATAACCGATGTAATAAGCATAGAAGTACCCGATGAGAGAATTCTTAAGAGAATGGGTGGCAGACGCGTTTGTAAGAAGTGCGGCGCCACATTCCATACGGAGTACAAACCTTCCCCCTGCGGCGACAAGTGCCCCTGCGGCGAGGAGCTCACCATCCGTAGCGATGATGATCCCGCAGTAGTAGCACAGAGACTTGAGACATACCACGAGATGACAGAGCCCCTCAAGGACTTCTATGCATCTAAGGGTCTTCTCAAGATCGTTGAAGGTCAGGAAGAGCTCGAAGATACCACAGCACTCACGCAGAAGGCGCTCGAGGGCTGAGGAGAATTTAAGCAATTATGATCTATCTTAAAAATCCCGAACAGATCAAAAAGATGCAAATCGCAGGTCGCATCACCGGAGAAGCTCTGCTTCTTGCCGGTGAGGCGGTTCGCGAGGGTGTAACAACTGCAAGCCTTGATAAGATCATCCGTAACCATATAGAAAAGAGCGGTGCTAAGCCCTCCTTCCTCGGCTACGGCGGATTTCCCGCAAGCGCTTGTATCAGCATAAACGATGAAGTAATTCACGGCATTCCTTCAAATAAGAGAGTTCTTAAAGAAGGCGATATCGTAAAGATCGATGTGGGCGCCTATATCGGCGGCTTCCACGGAGATTCAGCGAGAACATTTGCTGTAGGTAAAGTGTCAGAGAGCGCTCAGCGCCTCATAGATGTCACCCGAGAAAGCTTTTTCGAGGCTGTAAAGGCACTCGAAAAGGAAAATGCCCGTGTGGGCGATATCGGAGCTGCAGTTGATGGCTATGTCTCAAAGTTCGGTTACTCTGTAGTACGTAAGTACGTAGGCCACGGAGTCGGCAGAGATCTTCATGAAGATCCCAGCGTGCCTAATTACGGCACAGCCGGCAGAGGTCAGAGAATAACCGAGGGAATGGTCATCGCGATTGAGCCTATGGTAAATGAGGGAGTATCCGCTGTCCGCGAGCTTGCGGATGGATGGACAGTGCTTACCGCAGACGGAAAGCTCTCCTCCCATTACGAGCATACGGTAGCCATCACCGAAAACGGCCCTCTGCTTCTCACTAAGGTGGACTGATGGAGAAAGCTTGTATCGGTAGCGTGGTCCGCTCCAAATGCGGCCGCGATAAGAAAAGAATATTTCTCATAGTTGGGGTCTGCGACGACGGCACAGATCGTGTGCTCTTAGCCGACGGTGACCTTCATCCTCTGTCAAAACCCAAGAAGAAAAACCTCGCGCATATAGCGGTTTTAGCCGCCGCAGGCATTGAGGGAACCTCATTTCAGAAGGGGTCAGACAGTGAGATAACTGCGTATCTTTCATCCTTTGAGAAAAGATGCGGGGACAAATAAGGATCAATTGCAAACGCACAAAAGTTTAGAAATTCAGGTATCAGAGTCAGGTTGAAAGCATGTGCAAAAAATCTTTCAACCTACATTTGCCAAGCGGCAAATGCAAAGAAAGGAAAGCGCACATATGCCTAAGGATGACGTAATCGAGTTTGAGGGTACCGTAGTTGAGGCACTGCCCAATGCGACCTTCAAGGTAAAGCTTCCCAATGATATGATCATAACAGCTCATATCTCCGGAAAGCTCAGAATGAATTATATCAAGATCCTCCCCGGCGATAAGGTTACAGTAGAGGTTTCCATCTACGATCCTACAAAGGGAAGAATCACATGGCGTACTAAGTAAGTAGTACAGAAATAAAAGTGAAAGGTGGTTATTACTGTGAAAGTAAAGCCTTCCGTTAAGAAGATCTGCGAAAAGTGCAAGGTCATCAAGAGACACGGCCACGTAATGGTCATCTGCGATAACCCCAAGCACAAGCAGAGACAGGGCTAATATTAAAGCCCTCGGAATTATTTAAAATACCCGAAAGAGGTAGATTAAGCAATGGCTCGTATATCAGGTGTTGATATCCCGAATCAGAAGCGCGTAGAAATCGCTCTTACCTATATTTACGGTATCGGTCTCAAGTCCTCTAAGGACATTCTTGCAAAGACCGGCATCGATCCCGATAAGCGTGCGAAGGATCTTACAGATGATGAGATCGCAAAGCTTCGTGACGAGATCGAAAACAACTACAATGTAGAAGGTGAGCTCCGTCGTGAGGTTGCCCTCAATATCAAGCGTCTTGTTGAGATCAATTGCTATCGTGGAATCAGACATAGAAAGGGTCTTCCCGTTCGCGGTCAGCGTACAAAGACCAATGCAAGAACAAGAAAGGGTCCCGCAAAGACCATCGCTAATAAGAAGAAGTAAGGAGTGAGCAGATAAATGGCTAACGTAGCAAAGAAATCCGTTAAGAAGCGCCGCGACCGTAAAAACGTCGAAAGCGGAGCAGCACATATCCGCTCCAGCTTCAATAACACAATCGTAACCATCACAGATACACACGGAAACACAATTTCCTGGGCATCTGCAGGTGAAATGGGCTTTAAGGGCTCAAGAAAGTCCACACCCTTTGCGGCACAGACAGCAGCAGAGACTGCAGCTAAGATCGCAATGGAGCATGGCATGAAGACAGTTGAAGTATATGTAAAGGGCCCCGGCACAGGTAGAGAGGCAGCAATCCGCGCTCTCCAGACAACAGGTCTTAACATTACTCTCATCAAGGATGTAACTCCTATCCCTCACAACGGTTGTCGCCCTCCTAAGCGTCGCCGTGTATAATCAGTAAGGAGGATTTAAAGATGGCTAGATATACTGGACCTTCCTGCAAGCTTTGCAGAAGAGAAGGAAAGAAGCTCTTCCTCAAGGGCGACCGTTGCCTCTCCGATAAGTGTGCACTCGACAGACGTGCTACAGTTCCCGGTCAGCACGGCGCAGGCCGTAAGTCCGTTAAGGAGTACGGTCAGCACCTCAGAGAGAAGCAGACTGCACGCCGTTACTACGGTGTTCAGGAGAAGCAGTTCAAGAAGTACTATGTAGCAGCTGATAAGAAGGAAGGTATCACAGGTGAGAACCTTCTCTCTCTTCTCGAGCGTCGTTTCGATAACGTAGTATACAGAATGGGTCTCGCTAGCAGCCGTAAGGAAGCTAGACAGCTCGTTCGTCACGCACACTTCACCCTCAACGGTAAGAAGGCAGACATCCCCTCCATCATTCTTAAGGTTGGCGATGTAGTAGCTCTTAAGGAGAAGAGCCGTTCTTCCGAGAAGATCAAGGGTCTTATGGAGAACATGGCGAACACAAACGCTCCCAAGTGGCTCGAGCTTGATGCAGAAGCTGCAAGCGCAAAGATGATCGCTATTCCCGCAAGAGATGACGTTGACTTCGAGTTCAACGAGCAGCTCATCGTAGAGTTCTACTCTAAGTAATAAAGTAATAACCTGCCTTGTGTCTTGTTTGCGGTCGGTTATTGCCGTCGGAGTCAAGGCAGCTCCGTGTAAAACCGCAAGTGCCAAGATGCAGATTCCGAACAATAGAAGTTGTGCGGAAAACAACAATAAATTAGGAGGTTGTTACAATGATCGAAATAGAAAAGCCCAATATAGTTACATTGGACGTGAGCGAAGGCGGCGAAAAGGCCACATTCGTAGTTGAGCCCCTCGAGAGAGGCTATGGCATCACTCTCGGAAACTCCCTGCGCCGTGTGCTCATGAGCTCACTGCCCGGATATGCAGTAACAAGCATCAAGATCGACGGCGTATTCCATGAGATCTCCACCATAGACGGTGTGAAGGAAGACGTTACAGAAATCGTTCTTAATGTAAAAGGTATAACCGCAAAGCTCCACTCTGTAAGTGTAAAGAACACAATGATCGATGTTACAGGCCCCTGCACAGTTACCGCAGGTGACATCAAGCAGGACGCAGACATCGAGATCCTCAACCCTGATCATGTTATTGCAACATTGGGTGAGAATGTTCGATTCCACATGGAGTTAACATTTGCTAAGGGCCGTGGTTATGTTTCTCAGCAGAGAAACAAGGAGATCTACGCTGATGAAAATCAGGGTATGTCTGCACCTATCGGTACAATTTTCACCGATTCGATCTACACTCCGGTGTACAATGTAAAATACAATGTTGAGAATACCCGTGTCGGCAACATTACAGACTACGATAAGCTTACTATCGAAGTTCTTACAGACGGCACAAGCTCAGCAAAGGAAGCGATTTCATATGGCGCCAAGATACTCAACGAACATCTCAACTTGTTCGTAGATCTCTCGGATGAGGCGAAGAACGCTGAAATCATGGTTGAAAGCGTTGCGACCGTTAAGGAGAAGGTTCTTGAGATGACCATTGAGGAGCTTGACATGTCCGTACGTAGCTTCAACTGTCTGAAGCGCGCAGGCATCGATACGGTTGAAGACCTTGTCAACCGCACCGAGGAAGAGATGATCAGAGTCAGAAACCTCGGTAAGAAGTCGCTTGAAGAAGTTATCGCAAAGCTTCATTCTCTTGGCCTCGAGCTGAAGAAGGAAGACGAGTAAGACTTTAGCAGATCCCAAAGGATCTCATAAACAAAGTATTGCGAAAAGGAGGACACAACAATGCCCGGAACCAGAAAGCTTGGCAGAAAGACCGCACATAGAAACGCTATGCTTCGCGGTATGGTTACTTACCTCATTGAGAACGGCTCCATCGAGACCACTCTCACAAGGGCTAAGGAAGTTCGTGCCATGGCTGAAAAGATGATTACTCTCGGTAAGAAGAACACTCTTGCTTCTCGCCGTGCTGCTCTCGCATATATCACTAAGGAAGATGCTGTTAAGAAGCTCTTCGACCAGGTGGCTCCCAAGTACGCTAACAGAAACGGTGGTTACACCCAGATCTATAAGCTCGGACCCCGCCGTGGTGACGCTGCTGAGATGGCTCTCATCAAGCTCATCGATGAGACAGAGGCTGCTGAGTAATTCAGTAATAAGCTAAAATAAAAGGACACCCTCGGGTGTCCTTTTTTGTTGTATTAAATCTTTGCATAAAGAAGGGAAAATTGTATTCAACAGATGGCAAAAACACAATATAATGTATTTTGCTATTGCTTTATCAGAATAAATAGTGTATAATTATTCTATCTAAGTATATTAAGGACTCAGTTTATGACCGTTTCTGAATACATAATCCAATTTCTAAAAGAGAAGGGCGTCAAAACGGTTTTTGCTTATCCGGGAGCTAATGTTCTCCGCCTGTACGGACAGCTTTGTGAGAGCGGTATCAGAACTGTACTGACCCGCCATGAGCAGGGCGCAATTCACGCCGCAGCGGGATATGCAAAGGCTACGGGCGAGGCGGGCATTTGTATCGCCACATCAGGCCCGGGCGCTTCCAATCTCATAACGGGCATTGCCGATGCCAATCTCGATTCTGCTCCCCTTCTTGTAATAACGGGGCAGGTACCCAGCCGCTATATAGGCAGAGATGCCTTTCAGGAGGCAGATATCCTCGGTATCACAATTCCTGTAACAAAGCATAATTATCTTGTAACCGATGCACAGGAAGTCCCCAGGGACCTTGAAGAAGCATGGCGCGTTGCCAATACTGCACGGTGCGGCCCTGTTCTCGTCGATATTACAAGCGATCTGTTCGATACTCCTCTTTCAGACAGCGCATTCGACTTTGAATGCCTTCTTCCGAGAAAAAGAACAAATCATTATCCCCTTGCGGAAGCTGAAAATAAAATATCAGAAATAATCGCTTCGTCATACAGACCCTTAGTTCTCGCCGGGGGCGGCGTCGTTCTCGCGGGAGCATCGGACGAGTTATCCGAATTCTGCAAAAAAACCGGCATTCCCTGCGTCGTCACCATGATGGGCAAGGCTATTCCCGATAGCGGCTTCGATAATCTTCTCGGTATGGCAGGCAGACACGGAAATACTTGCGCTAATACTGTCCTTGATCAGTGTGATCTGCTTATTGCCGTCGGATGCCGTTTTTCCGACAGAACAGTCAACGATTTCGAGGCGTTTTCCAGAAGCAGAACTATTATTCATTGTGATATAGACCCCGCAGAGCTTAATAAGAATCTTAAGGTCTATTTGCCTGTCTGCGCAGACGCGAAGGACTTTCTTTCAAGCCTTTGCCATATGTCCGAAAATCTTCCCGAAGGATGTAGGGAGCGCTTTGAAAGCTGGTATACAAAAACTCCTCCCGTATATCACGGTATCGGAGATGAAGTGTATAAAATGCTTGCAAAGTATGAGAATGAAAACCCCGGAAGCTGTATTGTTACCGATGTTGGTACTATACAGACAGAGTCCGCAAGGCTAATATCGGTCAAGCGCCAGCGTGCCTTTATAACATCAGGTGGCCTCGGTGCTATGGGTTTTGGCCTTCCTGCCGCCATAGGAGCCTCCTTTGCCCTTGAGGATAAGGGGACAGACAGTTCAGCCCGTGTTATGGTCATAGCAGGTGACGGAGGATTCCAGATGACTCTTCAGGAGCTTGGAATATTATTCGAGTGTCCCGTTCCTGTGAAGATAATAGTAATGAATAACCGTGCCCTCGGTATGGTAAAGGATATGGAGAAGGGGGCAGGCGGAAAATACTGTCTCGGCGATTATCCCGACTTTTCTCTTGTTGCTAAAGCATACGGCGTAAGTGCCGAGCGAATTCCCCTTGACGAAAATACACCCCGCAAAGTATATTCCTTCCTTTGCGAGGATGAAAGCTCTCTTCTTGAGATAATTTATTAATCGGAGGTTTCACTATGAAATGCCCTTCCTGCGGATCTGAAGATATCAAGGTAGTCGATTCTCGTCCTGTAGAAGATAATAATTCTATAAGACGCCGCCGCGAGTGCCTTTCCTGCCGCAACAGATTTACAACATATGAGGTTATTGATGCTTTCCAGCCGGTTGTTATTAAGAAAGACGGATCAAAAGAGCTTTTTGATAAAAATAAGCTTCTTTCCGGTCTTCTCCGTGCTTGCCAGAAGCGCCCCGTAAATGCCGAGACCCTGGCAGGTGAGATCGAGGCTGAGATCAATAACTCACTGAGACGCGAGATCACATCAAGCGAGATCGGCGAGATCGCTATGGATAAGCTCCGCGAGCGCGATGCCGTAGCTTATGTTCGCTTTGCATCTGTACACCGCGAGTTCAAGGATGTTGAGACCTTCATGAAAGAGCTCGAGATCCTCAAGCGCGACGAATAATATCTGTGAAAGCTGTCGTTTTCAGACCTTTAGCTGTTTTTACAACCACATTTTTCGTATTGTCTTGTTTTCTTTTCACCGCAGATGCAGCTTTAAGGCTACAGTCTGCGGTGATTTTTTCTTTTGTTTTTATTCTTTTATTGATACTTCGCGCTGCTATTCCTGCCTTGCGTAATGAGGCAGTGAAAAAAGCTGCTTCTATCACTGTTTTGTTTTTCCTTTTTGCGGGAATCCTTGCATCCCTTTTCTCCTATTACATTTTCAATGTGTCCTTCAGGAAATACGAGGCTCTTTATAATAAGACTTTCGTGCTTGAGGGCACCGTAACTGACGTTGTGTGGGACGGCGGGTATAGCGGGATATATATCGTTAATGTTTCAAAAGCAGGCGAAACTTCTGATTTCTGCTGCGTTCTGAAGGGAGAAGGCGGTATAGAGGAAAATAAAAATATCACCTGCGAAGCAGAGTTTTCTCCGTTGACCGAAGGCCGAGAATTTGATGAGAGAAGATATTATATTTCCCGAAACGTCGTTTGTAATGCGAAAACAGAAAGCATTAAAGTAACAGGAGATGCAGGATTTTCTCTCAGTTACCTCGCAAAGACTGTGAACCGACGCATTTCGGGGGTTTTTGAGAAGTATCTCGGCCGTGAGGGTGGCTTTGCAAGCGCGCTTTTTCTGGGAAATAAAGAAGGACTTTCAAAAACTCTCGATCGGGATTTTTCCCGCCTCGGCATATCCCATGTTCTTGCGATCTCGGGTATGCACCTGACAGTCCTCTGTACATTTATAAATAGCCTGCTTCGTCCCCTCGGAAAGAGGGCGGGGCAGATAGGAAGCATACTGCTTGTTGTATTTTATATGTTCATAACAGGCCTTTCTCCTGCAATCAACCGATCGGGAATTATGCTTCTTTTCCTTATATTCTCTTCATTTCTTAAATTCAGCTGTGACGGATTTACAAATCTGGGTATTTCCGCTTTTCTAATTTGTACCGTTGACCCGTACAGTGCTTCGGATATCGGTCTGCAGCTTTCCTTTGCTGCGGTTATGGCAATATTTCTTTATACACAAAAGAGAAAAGAGTTGAAACCGGAAAGGGTGGATCTGAAAAAGAGAAGCCATATCTCCACAGCCCTTTTGGGTATTCCCGTATCTTTTGCCAAGGATGCATTAATGACTGTTATAATAGTTCTTTTCATGCTTCCTCTTGAATGGTATTATTTCGGACAAATATCCCTTATTTCTCCCTTGGTCAGCCCTGTATTTTCTATGTTGACTACGCTTCTCTTGTGGGCGCTTCCGATACTTTTGATACTCAGCCCGTCTCCGACCCTTGCTTCGCTTTTTGCTTATCCCGTGGGCTGGCTGATAGAGCTTATATCAAAGTTTGCCAATTGGCTTTCCCATATGAGATATACTATCCTTTCTCTGAAATACGATATCGCGCCCATCTTTTGCGTTCTCATATTTGTTTGTGTTATCGTGTTTTGCGTAACCAAAAAGAAAAAGCGGCTCATATCGGCGGCAGTTACCCTTGCGCTGACCGCGGCTTTTATAGCAGGGACCTTTATCAGCAGCATTCCCTTATACAATAATGTTGCAGTCATGATGCTGTCTTATAAAAGCTCTGACGGAATTATGATCGTTTCCGAAAACAAAACCATGATAGTCGATATGGGAAACGGCTATTCTGGAATAATAGATGAAGGGCTTTGGTATGCAAGTGACCTGAATGCCACCGAGGTGGAGGTTATAATGCTGACCCATATTCATCGCTCTCACGCCGCAACTCTGGAAAATATTTTTGAAGAAAACATGGTTCGCACACTTCTCATTCCCAAGGAGGACAGCGACGATTTTGATGAAATAGTTGAGGTTTGCGCAGAGAACCGCGTCAGTGTTTCAACCTATGTTCCGGGAGATACGGTCACATTCGGAGATGCATATATTAAAACAACAGAGCACAAATACATAAAAAGGTCTGTTCAGCCCATAATCCGACTGGATATAAGGGGATACGAAAAGACCCTCACCTATCTCGGGGGAGCATATCTTGAGTCCTTTCCCGAAACTACCCTTGACTGTGATTACGTTTATCTTGGTGACCACGGCCCGCTTTACAAGAGAAAATATACTCTTCCTGTAGAGGAGGATTGTCTTGTATATGCATGCGAAAATGCGAAAAAATTCGCATATACCGAGGTCTTGCCGGGGGATCCGTCTATGATCGTGATGGAAGAATAGAAAAAAGCTTTATTTTTCTCTTGTATTCGCGAATCACTTATTGTAAAATAACTTATATTATTGATCGGAGATATGATCTATGGAACCTATTCTTGAACTGCTTTCAAAAAACTGCCTTTATTCCACAAAGGATATGGCGACAATGCTTGATATGACCGAGGCTGAGATCGAGGAAAAGATCTCTTCTTATAAGGAGGAAGGTATCCTTCTCGGGTCACAGGCAGTTATAGATTATGATAAGACCGATGTTAATCATATTACTGCATTCATCGAGCTGAAGGTAAACCCCCAGCCCAACCGCGGCTTTGACAGTATTGCGGAAAACATCTACCGCTATCCTGAGGTTATGAGCCTTTATCTTATGTCCTCCTCGGGTTACGATCTTCTTGTAACCGTTGAAGGCGCTACCATGAAGGAGATCGCCTACTTTGTAGCAAGAAAACTTGCTCCCATTGAAGGTGTAATATCTACTTCCACCCATTTTGTGCTGAAAAAGTATAAATCAAAGGGTATTATTCATAAAAGTCACACAGTTGATGAAAGAGAGAACTGCAACTGATGTTTGATTCAAGCAAAGCACTTTCCAAAAAAGCACAGGATCTGAAACCTTCGGGTATCAGAAAGTTTTTTGACCTCCTTTCGGGACGAGAGGGTGTCATTTCTCTTACCGTGGGCCAGCCCGATTTTGCAACCCCATGGCATATACGAGATGCAGGTATAGACAGTATTGCAGACGGCCATACATTCTATACATCAAACCGCGGCACACCTGAGCTGAGATCGGAGATCTCAAAATATATGGAGCGCCGTTTCGGACTTTCCTACAGTGCAGAGGATGAGATACTTGTAACAGTCGGCGCAAGCGAGGCTATCGATCTTGCTGTCCGCGCTCTTGTTAATGAGGGTGATGAGGTTATTCTCCCCGTACCTTCCTTCGTCTGCTATGGCCCCCTTGTTGAAATGGCGGGCGGCACGGTAGTAACCGTGGAAACTACTCCCGAAGACGGCTTTAAGCTGACCCCTGAGAGGCTCTCAGCTGCAATTAGCGAAAAAACAAAACTTATAATCCTCCCATATCCCTCAAACCCCACAGGCGCTATCCTTGAAAAAGAGGAGCTGGAGGCACTTGCAAAGGTGATAATGAGCACAAACGCTGTTGTTCTTTCAGATGAGATCTATGCAGAGCTTACCTACGGTAAGAAGCATACCTCAATTGCAGCCCTTGAGGGGATGAAAGAAAGAACTATCGTTATAAACGGATTTTCCAAGGCCTATGCTATGACAGGATGGCGTCTCGGATTTTCCTGCGCGCCCCTTTGGCTTACTGATGCTATGTTCAAGATCCATCAGTATGCAATTATGTGCGCACCCACCGTAAGTCAGTACGCTGCAACCGAGGCGCTGAAAAACGGAGATGGGGATATTGAGATGATGAAAACGGAATACGATCGCCGCCGTAAGTATCTGACTAAGGCTCTGGCTGATATAGGCCTGCCCTGCCAGAGTCCGGAGGGCGCGTTCTACGTGTTTATGAAGCTTTCCGACCACGGCCTTTCCTCCGAGGAGTTCTGTGAGAGACTTCTTGAGGAATATAATGTGGCCATTGTCCCCGGCACAGCATTCGGCGACTGCGGCGAGGGCTATGCGCGCCTTTCCTATGCCTATTCCCTTGACCATCTGAAGGAAGCGGTCAAGCGAATGGATAAGTTTGTGAAGAGCCTCGCCTCTAATTCCTGAAAAACTGAAAAAGAAGACTTGTTGTAATGAACAAGTCTTCTTTTTTGTTTCCCTGTGGAGCTTGTTTTCCGTATAACAGACTCCCTCTTCAAATTCGGGTTTGTCGGTGTGTTCGCACACGCTCTGTTGCGGATGCGCTTAACTAAAGCCTCCACTTCTCATCGCGAATATGAAGATATACGAGGGCAGAGATAACGTGATTCGCTCGGCATTCACAAGTGAATGCCCGAGTATATCAAAGATTCGAGGTGTGAAGGGGA
>JAZTXZ010000136.1:0-8298 GCA_045636685.1 Candidatus Avispirillum sp.
TCTTTTTTGACTGGGCTTGTAAGCCGGGTTCTGTACGCCTTGCAGCGCAGCAATCATCTATCTTCACTCAGCGTCACCGCTGAGTTCAAGCCATAGGCTCTGCCGCCATAGCCATGCCGCGAGCAGCGGCTCGTAAACGAAGGCTAAGGCGTTGCATCGGATAGGGTTTACAGCGGATCTATGTTACCATAGAAACGGGTGAGCTCTTACCTCGCCTTTCCATCCTTACCGTACAGAGTACGGCGGTCTATTTCTGTTGCACTTTCCCGGAGGTTACCCTCGGCGGACGTTATCCGTTATCCTGCCCTGTAGTGCCCGGACTTTCCTCACTCTAATACCTTTCGGCAACATAGAGCGCGGCAGCCCAACTTCCCGCAAAGTATTTTACATTCAAATATCGCTTCTGTCAAGCTTTTTATCGTCGATTTTCTTGAAGGAAAATCCGTTTCCGTTTACCTCGCTGACTCGTGTGACTATCATAAACGCATGGGGGTCAACGTCCAGGATAAGTCTCTTTGCGCGGGCAAGCTGACGGGTGGAAATGATAGTCATAACCATCTCGCAGGGCTCTCCTGTGAGACCCTTTCTTGAGGAAATGAGGGTAATACCGCGGTGCATATCTGTGAGAATTGCAGCACGGACCTCTTCCAGATTGTTACTGATAACGGAGATCTGTATCTTTTCGTTACCCATGACCATAACCTGGTTGATAACGAAGGAGTTGATAACGATCATAACAACGCCGTAAAGCACGTGGGTCAGGTCGCTCTTGATAAGCTGTGTTGCTATAACAACAACGTCAAAGCAAAGGAGAGTTGTTCCAACGGGGGCGCCTGTCAGCTTGTTGATAACGAGGGGAGGAATATCCATACCGCCCGTTGATGCGCCGGTTCTGGCTACGATACCGATGGAAACGCCGATGAGAAGACCTGCAACTGCGGCGTTAAGAATAAGGTCGCCGGGAATGAGGGCGCTTTTTGCAAATATTTTCTCGAAAACACCGAGGAACATAGGATAAAGCACCGTACTTGCCGCTGTTGTGATGGCAAAGCGCTTGCCGATAACGATGGCGCCCAGAATAAAGAGGGCAACGTTAATGGCAAAAACTATGTAGGAGACCTCAATGGGCCAGCTGTCGGGAATAAACTTTTCAAGGAATATGGAAATACCGGTAACACCGCCTACAACTATACCCGAGGGCATAACGAATGCGGCAACTGCGAAGGCATAAAGCGCATTTCCTAAAACAAGGATCACGGAATTAAAAAGCGCCATAAGCACTTTTCTTCTCTTAGAAAGTGTATTATTCATATTACCCCTTATATTGATAAAATTTATATATCTAATATACCACTCAGGGCTTTTTTTGTCAATTGGTGTAGGTGTGTATTTTTAAAATTTGAGCTGAACGGCAAGGTTTTATTCTTTTCGCACTCCCTTCGGAGTAATATTATAGAAAAAACTTTGGAGTGCATATGAAAATAAAAATATTATCCCTGTGTATTGTGTACCTTATGCTTGTTATTCTTACATCATGCGAGGACAGAAAGAGCATTGCTTTCATAAATCGGGAAAAAGAAGAAACGAACCGTGTGCTTATTCTTGCCGACAGCGAGGGAATGGCAGGACAAACAGCCCAGTATATCGGGGCTTTCCTTTCGGAGATGGGATACGGCTCTGAGATTGCAAGCAAAGCAAAAGATGAAGGATACACTGCCGTTGTCTGCGTCGGAGATGATAAAGAATACAAGGGAAAACTGCCGACGGTTCGCTGCCTCTTATCCGAAAGCCGTGATACAGGTGAAAACACCGTAGCCCCCTTTCTTTCTTCAAAAAGCCTTGCACGTTCGGCAGTGCTGCTTCTCCCCGATGCCTGTAAATTTTCCGTAATATCGGAAATAGAGGGAGCGGCAGACGTTCAGGACGCCTGCGATTTCCTCGACCTGAGCGGAATAGACTATACTGTTGAGACCCTTGACGGAAGGGCATACGGAGATGCGGTCTACTCTGCGGCAAAAAAAGGCTGCGATGTGCTTCTTCTTATATCGGGAGACAGCGGAGGCGCAGGATTTGATCTTTCGGATTATAAAACTGCAGTTATCGCCATGGGAGAGGGAGAGCCCGTGAAGGGAGCCCTCGGAAGCTTTTGTATAGATACGGAAAAGCTTGCAGCGGCGGCGGCAGAAATGTGCGTATCCGTCATCGAGGGAAAGGATACTGTTCCCGAGGCAAAAAGCTATTACAGTTTTTGCATAAGCGGAGAGATCGCCGAGAGATTTAATGTTGATATTGAAGCTGTAAGTGAGGATTTTTCCGTAGTGCTGGTAGAATAGCAGCATAAAAACGCAATACTTATCCATAGTATTCGGACTTTGGTAAACAAAAAATCTTGTTATATAGGCAATTCTCCCACCGTTAAAACCATATACAAGGTATTTTTTCAAAATTTCGGGAACAATAAGAAAAAAGCGGAGGGGAATATGAAAATATACGGAAAAGAATATAAGAAATATGCAGACAAAAGAGCGCAGAAGTCGCCCTTGGCAAAGGACTGCGTTAAAGCATTTTTGTTCGGAGGGACAATCTGCTGTATCGCGCAGGGACTGAAAGCAGTTTACGATACATTTCTTTCGGCAAAGGATGCGGGAACCCTTGCTTCCGTGACTCTGATATTTTTATCGGCACTGCTCACGGGGTTGGGCGTATTTGATAAAATAGCCAAGCATGCAGGCGCGGGAACCCTTGTTCCCATAACGGGCTTTGCAAACGCGGTGGCCTCCCCCGCCATCGATACCAAAGGCGAGGGCTTCATCCTCGGCGTCGGCGCGAAGATATTCACAATAGCCGGCCCCGTTATCCTTTACGGTATTACCGCGGGGGCGGTTTACGGGCTGGTTTATTGGGTAACAACGTTGTTTTAAAAATGCGTAACGGGCGGTTAATACCGCCCGTTATATGTTTTACTTTTCAAATAGCGCTTTTATTTTCTCATTCACTCTTGCATCCATTTTAGGTATTAGTTTTAAGTCTTCTTCCCTAATGGAAATTTCAGCAATATCATCTTTTTCGCCATATTGAGGAAAATTAACAAGCCAAGTCCCAAAAGAATTGTCATCAAGACAAATCCATCCTTGCATTCCTTTGTGTACGCCTTCTTTAGAATAAGTTTCTTTTTCTGTTATTACTTCAACAATATCCATCATTTTCATGATTATTTACCTCCGTAAGGTGTAGTTAACTGAATATGACCGTTTGGATAGACCATCCAACCTGATACAAATTTCACAACACCTTTTTTATCTTTTCTCTCTATTTCAATTACGATACTGATTCTTTGGCCTTTTTCGTTTAATTTTCCTAAAGTATATTCCCCAGATATATATTTTTGCAAACCTTGCTTTTCAATCTCTTCCTTTAAGTATTGTGAATCCGCAACAGAATATCCCCAAGAATTAAACATTTTTTCTTTGCCATGTCCGTACTCACCCTTAACATCAAACAAATATGGATCAAACTTGCTGTATGCAGAATCAGCAGTACAGTTATACATAACGTTAACGTACGGAATATCTACCAAAATACAATGACAAAAGGGATGATGGAGCCACTTGGGTGTTTTGTCCTTCGCAAACCAACATTCATGGAGCTTTAAACATACTTCGCAGTGAGTCTTTCCTTCATTTCGATGTACCCATATATTCCATTTCGGCTCTGTAGGAATAGATTTACCGCTATTTGCCGCACTTACGACTTGTGAAAAATAATCCAATAGTTTTTCTTTTCTTAATTATAACATGGAATTTATCAGATGTACAACGATAAAATTTATCGCGTTGATCTTATCGGATAGATTGTAAAAAGATCAGGAAGACAATTCCCCCTATAATTACCCATAACGTAGATGTACATGCTTCAACTGTGCATCATCCGCCAATCACTGTGGCCTATATTGACAACAGCAGAGGGCTTCATCCTCGGCGTCGGCGCGATGATGTTCACCATCGCCGACCCGTTATCCTCTACGGCATCGCCGCGGGGGCGGCTTATGGGCTGATTTATTGGATAACAACTTTATTCCAACACAAAAGGCTTGACCGATTTGGTCAAGCCTTTTTATCATACACCGCCTGTGAGTGCTACACTTAACATTAAAGCAGCAACGTAAAATAATGTGGTTATTGCAGGCCAAATAAATATCCAAATCCATTTTCGGCCAATTAACTGCCGATTTTCCGGTTGCTTACGTTCAACTAAAAACAATACAAGGCAAATGATAAAGGAAATAGGTGCGACAGGATTAGCCACCCAGCCGTAAATTAAAATGTTTGCAATGCTGAATGGTGTTCTCCAATCAGAATCGTGATTAATCGCATAATTGGAAATTGCAAAACATACGGTGGAGGCAACACAGAAAAGGCAAAATATAATTTGCAAAACAGAAGTAATTTTTAAGGCTTTTAGTGTTTTCATATATATATACCCAGCTTTCTAAGCAGATATTCCAACGCATTGCTTTCAGACGGGAAACCTAAACAATCGTAATCTTTTCCTCTTTCGCGAAAAAAGACTTCCCAACGATAATAGTTTTTAAGCACATAATATCCGTCTGAAACGGTATTTTCAAAGTGGACAAGAGATGTTGAAAGATTATTTCTCTCTAACAAATCTATAAATTCTGCTCTGGTCATATTATAATTCCTCATTCTTAGAAATTATCAGCTCCAAAGATCCTTCTTCCAGTGAGTTATATTCATCCAAATGGAAGTGAGAACCGTTTGGCACATCGTCCTGTGACAAATGCAAAATTTGTCGTGCTAAAGAAATTAACCCTTCTCGATTGGCTTCAATTGTCAATGTATCAAATGGTGCAGAAGTTTTGATTTTGAAATTATCTTCCCATACTAATTCGACACCATTATCATATTCTGGAATGGATATTTTTATTTCCTTCATAAGTCACACCTCACTTTACTTTATTTTACCACGCCGCCGAGCAAATGTAAATACATTTTATAAACACCTGTAAACCGATATGTCCTATATTGACAGCAGAAGGCTTCATCCTCGGCGTCGGCGCGATGATGTTCACCATCGCCGACCCCGTTATCCTCTACGGCATCGCCGCGGGGGGCGGCTTATGGGGGAGGTTGAAGGACACATGGTAAGCCTCCCCTTGCGAGGGGAGGGGGACCGCGGCGGGGTTCCCAGAAAGGGAGCTTGCGAGCTTTTGGGAATCCTCGCTTGCGGTGGAAGGGTAGTAGCAAACGGCTTCGACAGACGTTACGTCAGCATAGTAATTAACGGCATAAATGGGGATTAAGGAAAAACTTGAAAAAGGGGAGTTGGCTGAGACTACAACCTACTACCCCACCACCACCTTGATTTTTAAGTTTAGCTCTGCCTCGCACATGTGCGAGGTCGTGAGAGTAGTTGAGCTGTAAGTTTAGCCTATCTGTATCTCGAACAGTGGTCCCCCTGCCCCAGACGGATCCCCCCGCAAGCGGGTCCTTCCATCGGGGAAGCTGTCACTATATGCTTATGTGGGATTTAAAAGAACAGCATTTCCGGAGCTAAATGAAAGATTTGCATGTCATAATGGGAGTGACTGATGAGGGTTACTACCTGGGAAAGAACCGTGCATACCGATTTTAATGTTTCTTAAAATGATAAAAAAATCTTAAATGGCAGTCTGTTTTGCTAAAATGAAGATTAACTGAATAGACAGATAGTTCTCTCCCAGGTAGCAACCCTCATCCGTCAGCCTTTTGGCTGCCACCTTCCCCCGATCTACGGGGGAAGGACTTACAACGTTCACCTTAAACTCACCGATAAACCCGAATTTATCATTAAGGGAATAAAAATAATTCCGCTTCGATTTGAAGCGGAATTATTTTTTCCTTAATATTTTCAAAGAAAATATATCATGGGCGAAGCCTATATCATACATCGTCAGATGTATATCACAGATTTGCTTTGCAAATCTATATCATTGTAAGTTTTATTTCATTTTGGTATTTATCATGTATCGCCGAAATTCTGTGACTCGTGCATTTTGTAATACAGTCCCCTAAGGGCAATAAGCTCCTCGTGGGTTCCTTGCTCGGCGATCTCGCCCTCATGGATAACCAGTATAATATCTGCATCACGGATAGTTGAAAGCCTATGGGCGATGGCAACCACCGTTCTTTGTCCCGAAAGATTTTTTATGGCATTCTGGATCTGCTTTTCCGTCTGCACGTCTACTGAGGCTGTTGCTTCATCAAGGATGATGATGGGCGAGCTGCGCAGTATCGCTCTGGCAATTGAAACTCGCTGCTTCTGTCCGCCGGAAAGCCTGAGTCCTCTCTCTCCAACCTTTGTTTCATACTTTTCGGGCATATTCATTATATCATCATGAATATTGGCGGCTCTGGCTGCATCCTCGATCTCCTTTTGAGTCGCATCCGGCTTTGCGTAGCCGATATTCTCGCTTATGGTTCCGTTGAAAAGGAAGGTATCCTGTAGCACAGGGGAGATATTATGGCGGAGGCTCTCAAGAGTGACGCTTTTAATATCCTTGCCGTCGATAAGTATACGGCCCTCAACGGGATCGTAAAACCTCGAGATCAGCTGCGTTGCCGTTGTTTTTCCCACTCCCGTAGGGCCTACCAGAGCTACCATCATACCGGGCTTTGCACAAAAGGATATATTCTTCAGAACGGGGATACCGTTGCTGTAGTGAAAGCTCACGTTCTCGAAGGTGATATCACCGCTGACATCACCGATATCCTCGGCATCTGCTGAGTTTTCGATGGCAGAGGGAGTATCGAGAATAAGGTTAACGCGCTCAGCACCCGCAAGGGACTGCTGCAGATTTTCCAGAAGATTTGCAAGACCGGAAACAGGAGCATAAAACAGAGAGAGATACAGTACGAATGCTACTATCTCTTCAACGGAGAGCTGACCCTTTCGAGCCAGAAATCCGCCGAAAAATACTACGAGAACCGTGCCTGCCGAGGAAAGAAACTCCACGGAGGGATGGAACACCGCGCTTGCGCGAAGGGCTCGGAGCATGGCCTTTACCTGATCGAAATTCTTACTTCTCACGCGGGAGCTCTCATATTTTTCCTGCCCGAAGGACTGTATCTCATGTATTCCCGAAAGGCTGTCCTGAAGCTGAGCGTTCAGCTCGCCCATGCACTTCTGAGATGCCTTGAAATATGGGCGTACCACCTTTGCAAATATAACGCCCGAGCCGAGGATAAGGGGGATGGGGGCGCAGGTGATAAGGGCAAGCTTCCAGTTGATTGTGAGAAGAATGACAAGCACGCCAATGAAGGTTACGGCGTTTGTTATCATTTCGGGGATCATGTGGGCATAGAGCAGCTCAAAGTCTCTTGTGTCGTTTACCACGCGGCTCATAAGGTCGCCTGTCTGCTTATCGTGGAAAAAACCGAGGTCAAGGCTTTGCAGCTTGTCGTAGAGACGGCTTCTCAGGTCGCCAACCAGGTGCCATGCCGCTTTATGAGTCAGATAGTTGCTCATAAATCTGAAAAGGATGCGAATCAAATAGAGAAACAGGAGCGCAACTGCCAGCTTTACGATAATATCAATAGTGGCATTATCCACGCCCTTTTCTACCACACCTGTCATAGAGGAAAGGACCTTCGGGGCTGTAAGATTTACCACAGTAAGCCCGAGAGTGGCAAGGATAGCCAGCACATAAAGGCCCTTATAGCGGGCGGCTTCCTTTGTAAGTTTCCATAAGGTTTTCATAGGCTGTGTTCCTTTTAAAAATACATTTGATTGAAATACAATGTTAGTTTACCATAACAGCAGTGTGTTGTAAAGGAGAAAATACCTTCAAATTCGGGTTTATCGGGGAGGTTCAAACTGAAATTTGATAGGCGCGATCGAAACGCAGAGCCTCCCCTTCTCAAGCTCCAAAGGAGATTGTGAAGGGGAGGGGGACCGCCGCGAAGATAAATTAACGATAATTGATATCTGTATCGGGGCGGTGGAAGGGTTGCCTATCAGCATAAGAGCTATCTTTGAATTTGAACTGAATGTTATTCAGAATAGCCTTCTGAACTGTCCGTTTCACCAACTGAATCAAGAAAATTAAATATATATACAGCTCTTGTGCAGATGTAGCAACCCTTCCGTCATCGGTGCCTGAGTTTATCTTAAAATATCGCATAACTTGCACCGATGCCACCTCCCCTTCACACCTCGAATCTTTGATATACTCGGGCATTCACTTGTGAATGCCGAGCGAATCACGTTATCTCTGCCCTCGTATATCTTCATATTCGCGAT
>JAZTXZ010000137.1:0-12575 GCA_045636685.1 Candidatus Avispirillum sp.
GTAATATCATATAGTTATAAAGATATGGAGGTTAGCGTGAAAATTTCGAAAAGACTAAACTTGTAGATTTGCTTTTTCACGCCAAAACTCTCCCTAAAAATGGGACCCAACCCATTTTTGTTTCTTAAGAAACTCGGTCGAGTTACATTATTCGGAATTGGGGTAACAACATGGAATTCTACACTTCCTTTTGCGAAAAGCGCCCTGTACGCCTTTGCGAGGAGACACGTTTTTTCGCATATGATTCTTTATACAATCACAGATACGGACTGGAAACAAGAAAGAATCCCTGTATCAATATAGTCTCCGATAAGGATTTCTGGGAATTATCCCATGTGAAGAAGTATGACAGGATAATCAGAGAAATCGTCCTCAATGCTCCCTTAAGAATCTGCGATGGCGAAAAGCTTTCCTGCAGCGCTACATTTGGCGATGCTATTGACCATTGGGTGCCTGCAACGGTAAATAACGAGCATATTTTTCTCAGTATTTCACATTTAACTATCAGTTTTGAAAAGGGCCTTAGTCGCGGTATCAGCGGCATCAAGGAGGATGCTTATAACAGCTTAAAGACCTGCGCTGATGATAAACGGGAGTTTCTTGAAAGTTGTATTTTATCAATCGAATCCTTTGAAATATGGATCAAAAGATATATCGAAGAGCTGAAGGAAAAGGGCTACGAAGAGAATGCAAAAATGCTTTCAAGGGTTCCCTTCTTTGCTGCCGAGACCTTTTATGAAGCAGTACAGTCTATATGGGCAACCTTTGCGTTTTGCCGCCTTTGCGGCAACTGGCCCGGTATCGGTCGCATCGATACTCTTCTTGGAAAATATCTCGAAAAAGACCTTGAAAACGGAAATCTCACCATAGAAGAGGCAAGAGAGATACTTGCGCATTTCTTTATTAAGGGATGCGAGTGGATAACGGGTGATGCTACAGAAAGCGGTGACGCTCAGCACTATCAGAATATCGTCCTCGGCGGATGCGATGAGGACGGAAATGACGTAACAAACGAAGTTACCTATCTTGTTCTCGACATCGTCGAGGAGCTTGGTATTTCTGACTTTCCTATTTCTGTTCGTATCGGCAAGAACACTCCAGACAAGCTTATAAGAAGAGTTTCTGAGGTTATGAGATATGGCAATGGTGTTATTGCTGTTTACAACGAAGACACGGTCATCGAAGCCCTGCAAAGTAACGGTTACAGTCTTACAGAGGCAAGATCATTTGCAAACGACGGATGCTGGGAGGTAATGCTCCCCGGAAAGACATATTTTACTTATATTCCATTTGACTCTCTTGCGCTGCTACAGAAAAAGACATTGAAGAATTATTCGGATGAAATCTCGTTTGATTCATTTGAGGAGCTTTACAAAAGCTATATAACAGATCTTCGCAACGAAGTATCCTGCATATATAAAATCTGCGAGGATAAGCTGAAAACCAAAGGCAAGCTTTCTTACGCATGGAACGAAAGTGTTCCATGCACCGTAATTTCGCTATTTGTGGATGATTGCATAAAGAATGGTATGTGCTACACCGACAAAGGTACTGAATATACTGTATATTCACCACATCTCGGTGGTCTTGCAGATACAGCAAACAGTTTATATGCTTTGAAAAAACTGCTTTGGGACGAAAAGAAAGTTGATTTTTCCAACTTTATGACGATACTCTCAAACAACTGGGAAGGTTCTGAAGAATTACGCCACTATACACTGACAGCTCTAAAGTATTACGGAAATGATAATGATGAAGTCGATTTTATAGTTAAAGATATACTTTCCGATTTTGCTGATATCTGTAATAAACTTGAAAAAGGATCTAATTTTAAGTTTCCCCCGGGCGTAAGTACCTTCGGCAGACAGATCGAATGGAGAAATTACAGGTATGCTCTTCCAAGCGGTCAAATAGCAAACTCTGTGCTCGCAAACAATATGGCCCCCACACCGCAAACTGCTTTCGAAGGGCCTACTGCTATTATAAATTCCTACTGCAAGGCAGATCTTAAAAGAATCTCAAACGGAGCTGCACTTGATATTCGCATAATGCCCAAGGATGTAAAGGGAGAAGACGGTATAAATATGCTTTGCAGCCTTATAAAAGCCTTTTGCGCTCAGGGCGGATTCTTTATGCAGATAGATATTGCAGATGCTGCGATCCTCAGAGAAGCCCAAAATAACCCCGAGGATTATCCTGCACTTTCTGTAAGAATCGCGGGATGGAATGCAAGATTTGTAACTCTTTCAAGAGAGTGGCAGGATATGATAATAGATAATATAGAAAAATGAGGAAACACAATAGTGTTTCCTCATTTCTTTTAGATCATAAGATCTCTCATATACTTGATTGTGTACTTAACACCCTTCATACCCTTTTCACCTGTCCAGGAGGGAGAGTGAGGCTCGATGGAAAGGTATCCGTCGTAGCCGTACTTATAAAGGATAGCCATGAATCCTCTCCAGTCGATAGCATCGAGACCTGCAGGAGGGTTATCATAGTTACGGTGATCAAAGCCGTGACCGATGATCTCATCGTTGAGCTGAGAAAGAAGCTCGCGGAACTTCTTGCCCTCCTCAGTTTCCTGAGGAATAGCATTTGCCATCTGATTATACTTTCTCATAAGGTGGAAGTTCTTCCAAGTCTGAACCTCCTGAGAATCGCCTGCCTGGATTACACCCTTAACGTGGATATAACCGAAGCGGTCGCCCCAATCAAGGCCTTCCTGCATATATGCACCCTTCTCACCGCCGTGAACGAAGCTGTGGGAGGGGTCATACTTGATCATAAGACCGGGAACCTCGTCAAGAACGAGCTTCCACTGCTCGGGAGTACGGATATAGTTGTGACCCATCTGGCAGTTTACTGCACAAACGGTGATATCTCTTTCCTTTGCGTACTCTACGATGATCTTGAACATATTGATAGCAGAAGTAATATTCTGATAATATGTAATTTCAGAAACGTAGTTGCAGGACATGAGATAGTAGTGAGAATCGAGAGCGTGAGCGAAGTCGATACACTTCTTAACCTCGGAAAGCTCTGCTTCGTCGATACTTCCGTCCTTTGCGATGATCTGGCTTCCCCATCTGCCGACAGCGCCCACCTCAATGCCTGTGCGAAGACTTGCAGCCTTCATTTCGTCAGCCATGGGAAGAATATCATCCATCATGGGGCCCCAATAGCCGGGGTTATTAAGGTCAAGCTCGATAAAGTCAAGACCAAGCTCTTTTGCTTCATCGAAGCTCTTGGGCTCACAGCCCATAATCATACCAAGCTTCATTATCAGTTCTCCTTATAATTAAAACTCGTTGGGACACTTCCAAAGAAGTGCGTGCTGCTCGTAGTTAGGATCGCTGAGAGAATCGATATCGTGGAACTCATGGTTATGAGTTACGTTATACTTTCTCATATACTCGAATCTCTTCTTCTGATTTTCATGGATCTGCTCTGTAAGATCTGCCTTAGCCTCTTCGGTTTCAGCAGCTTCTCTCTCATCGCGGAGAGTGAAGTCAATGTAGTCGAGAAGGTGGATACGTGTTCTGCGAATATTAGCAAGCTGAACGTCTGTCTCAGCAGCCTCTTCAGCAGCATCGAACATCTGGTTTGCACGGAGGATATACTCCCACTGACCCTCAAGCTTAGTAGCGCAGTCGCGGATCCATGTGTAGTTTGTAGCTGTATCGTAGTAGATACCCATATGCTCATCCTTGGAGTTATCGAGAGCCATACCGAGGTAGCTCATGATCTCTGTGCCGCCGGGGCCGTAGAAGTCCATAATGAACTCGCGGATGTATGCTTCGAACTTCTCGCGGGACATATAAGGATCCCAGCAGGTGCGGGCAAGCATATAGCCCTTGAGCTCACCGAACTCACCGTTGAGGGATGCGTAGTTACCCTGCTCGAAGAGACCCTTTGCCTTATGCTCAGCAAAGAAGCGAGCGTTCTTTCTCCATGTTTCGATGTTGGGGAAAAGAACGGGGAAATTAGTGAAGTTTGTTGTGTAGTTCCAGATAGTAAGGTTAGGTGCAACCTCGCTCCATTCCTTGAGGTCGGTAGCAAATCCGCGCTCAACGTCGTCGTGTCCGGGAGTTACGTCGCACTCAGAAACGGGATGTCTGAAGCAGCACTCGATAGAACAAAGTCTTACAACAACGTTCTTTCTGGGGCGGATGTTCTTGGGAGGCTTACGGGTAAATCTGTAAGCAAATGTATCGAAAAGAACGTCGGGATACTCAGGCTCAAGCTCCTCAGCGATGCGGTTAACGAACTTGAGCATTGTGCCCATGCCGCTCTCCTCTGCCTCGTTGATGGGACGGCACTTATCGCACTTACAAGCACCTGTATCACCGTCATTCTGAGTGATGGAGATAAGGCTTGCATCGGGATGCTCCTTGAGCATATTGCGGATGTTACCGATAACTGTCTGATAAACGTTCTCATCGGAGAGACAGGGCTGTACCCATGCACGCTGACCGTAGGGGCACTGACCGGAGAGCCAACCGATTGTATGCTCAAAGCCGCCCTGATAGTTAACGTCACCACCGAGATATTCGGGGAAACGCTCACGACCGTGACAGCCGTTGATCTTAAGCTTTGCAGCGATGCCTACGTCACCAACAGACTTCCAGTAGGGATTTCTGTAGAAGAACTGAGGAACCTGCTTATTATACTCGATTTCGGGGATATCGAGCTCACGGTTATAAGGAACCTTCTCAAAATCATTTGTATAGAATCTGCATCCGCAGTATTCCTCAAGGAATGAGTAAACGCCGTAAAGAGCACCGCGAACACCGCTACCGATGATATAGATCTTCTCGCCCTCGGTCTTGATGATGAAGCCCTCTTTGCCGAGCTCTTCCTTCTCTGCCTCTGTATAGCCGCCGCGCTCTGTAAAGCCTACGATGATCTCCTTATCTTCAACGTGGCGGTTATCCTGATACTCGGGTATCATGGCACCTGTGATCTTGAAGAGATACTTCTTAAGCTCTGCAACCGCATACTTTACGGAAGGAGTGGGGTTCTGAGGATAAATAATCTGATATTCGCTGTCTCTGTTCTGTGTAATTAACATAATATACCTCGAAACGCTGTATTCAGCTATGCTGTTAGACTAATTATACCATATATAACATATTTTTCAAGAGAAAAAACCGCCATACGGCGGTTTTTATCAATATATTATACTTATTATTTGTGATAGAGCGTTCTGTGCTCATATTTAGGCTCACAGGTAACATTAATACCGAGCTTCTTATAAGTTTTCTCATCAACTGAAGAAAGGATAACAGAAAAATGTGCATCGCAGTCCTTAAGAAGAGGGATCGCTTCCATCGCACGTCTTGCATACTCATTTTTAACAGAACTTGCAGCGAGTGCAATAAGAACCTCATCGGAATGAAGTCTAGGATTAGAGCTACCGAGAAGGGCTGTCTTCATGCTGCAGATAGGCTCAAGGATCTCCGCGCTGATGAGATATACTTCATCGGGAATACCTGCAACCTTCTTAATAGCATTAAGAAGAAGTGCTGCAGATGCACCAAGAAGATCACTTGTTTTTCCCGTCACAATGGATCCCTCGTTAAGCACCATAGCGCCCGCGGGATTCTCTGTCTGCTCTTCCTTCTCAAGAGCTGCTGCGATTGCCGGATTGATATCACTTGTAACTCCTGCCTGCTGCATAATGAGCTTATGCTTATCCACAAGGGATTCAGGTCCTGCAAGCTTTGCAAAATCCTGTGCCGCAGAAAAATAGCGGCGGAGGATTTCCTTGTTTGCTGCTTCCCTTACGGCATCATCATCAAAGATACAGAATCCAACCATATTTACTCCCATATCCGTTGGAGATTTATATGGGCATTCTCCGAGTATCTTTTCCATCATTGCGCGGAGCACGGGGTATATCTCTACATCTCTGTTATAGTTAACAGAAGTCTTGCCGTAAGCCTCAAGATGGAAGGGGTCGATCATATTAACGTCATCAAGATCAACAGTCGCAGACTCATATGCAACGTTAACGGGATGCTTAAGAGGAAGGTTCCATACAGGGAAAGTTTCAAACTTTGCATAACCCGCCTTGATACCGCGCTTATTTTCATGATAAAGCTGAGAAAGACAAACTGCCATCTTACCACTTCCGGGACCGGGAGCAGTTACAACAACAAGAGGTCTCTCTGTCTCAATATAATCATTTTTGCCGTATCCCTTTTCGCTGACGATTCCTGCAATATCGGAAGGATAACCGGGAATCGAATAATGCAGAAAGCTCTTTATACCGAAATTGGAAAGCTTTTCACGGAAAATATCTGCACCGGGCTGTGCCTGATAGCGTGTAATTACTACACTGCCAACGTAGAATCCCATATGACGAAATGCATCAATAAGTCTGAGAACATCATCGTCATAAGTAATACCAAGATCTCCGCGGATCTTATTCTTCTCGATATCTTCTGCATTTATAACTATAACAAACTCAGCCTCATCCTTCATAGTGGCAAGCATTCTGATTTTTGAATCAGGCTCAAAGCCGGGAAGAACGCGGGATGCATGAAAATCATCAAAAAGCTTGCCGCCAAACTCAAGATAGAGCTTACCGCCAAACTGAGCGATTCTTTCTCTTATGCATTCAGACTGAATTGACATATATTCATTGTTATCAAAACCAATTCTCATAAGACACCTCACAAGATATATCAACAAGGTATATCATATCACATTTTTTGAATAACAGCAACAAATATTTTCATTTTTATAAAAATTAAATTGACAAATAATTCTATTAATGATAGCATATACACAACGGAGGTGTAATTATGAACATATTATCAGTTTATTTGATCTATACTGCTGTAGTAAGTCTTATAACAATCATCTTTTTTGCAAGTGACAAGATTAAGTCAAAAAACGAAAAAAGGACAAGAACCCCCGAAGCTGTCCTTCTTTCTCTCATCTCCCTCGGCGGTGCCTGTGGCGGTCTTGTTGGTATATATGCCTTCAGACACAAGACTTGTTTTTCAGAAAAATTCCAGTTTGCCATAGGCGTATGGGCATCCTTTGTTTTTCAGGTGGCACTGGGTATTTTCATTGCCCTCGTTCAGTTTGATATTGTTTCTTTTATTAAGTAAGGAGGAAGTACAATGGCAAAGAAAAATAAGATATCATTATTCTTTAAAAACATCGGACTTCTCCTGAGATGCCTTTTTGGTGCAATATCATATACCACGCTTTGGGTCGGTATTGCCCTTTATAACGCTCCATTCGGAATATGGCTTATAATTATCGGAGCTTTAGCTACAGTTATAGCTGTACTCACAAACATAGTAATTCCCGTTATGAAACTTAAATAAAGATAAAGGACAGAGATTAGTATCTCTGTCCTTTTCTATTATCCGCGAAGCATCGCAGTAATATGCGGTCTGACACTTCCTGCTGTAAACTGAAGGAAGGGATTTGAATTAAGATCAAATGACGCGGGAGCATCTATACCCGATTTTGAATACACATAACTACGCATTCCTGAATCGAAATAGTAATTATACGCCCATTCATATCGTTCTTCATAGGCACTGCGGGACGCTTCGTCTCCGTTTACATAGTTATCAACATAAGTTGCGCCGAGACCAAGAAGATCAAAAACACAAAGGAAATGATAAAGTTTATCTATTCTCATTCCGTTATGTTCTCCGTTTTCGGGAGGATCAAACTCATTTATAGCAGAAACAATAAGACTTCTCATGTACTCATAATTATCACGGATATATTCGAATGATACAAAATCGAATGCGCGATTATACGCACCGACAAAGCAATAAGATTCAGTGTTTCCACCCTCATAACCAACAAGATTTCCGGCTTCAACGTACATCTTCATGAATTCCCACATATTCTCCCAACCATGACCGTAAACCTTATACATATAGTCTTTCATGATATCTTCATATCTTTCAAGAGACATGGTGGGATCAAAAGCTACCTGAGAGAACATATAAGCCTTCATTTGCTCGAAATTATAACCGGGACACAAGTTATGGCCTTCATAATAGAATCCGGTAATACCGTGCTCATAAAGCCACGTTACATCATAATAAATAGTATATATGTTTGGAATATCATATATCCACCAGTTGTTAGTCTCAGGATAATACCAAAGCCAAAGCTCTGCACCTGTTTGTGAGCAAAGAGCAACCATCTTATTGATGAATTCCTCAAATTCGCTTCTTGACATGCCGTAATAACCATTACCGCTGCACTCTTCGTTTGTGCCAAGGGGGTGATTAGCACAAGATGTTCCGCCAAGAACAAGAATCAGATGCTCAGAAGGGACAACCTCGATGGGGCATTCCTTCTCATACATAAGTGAAGAAAGCTTGATACCGGGGTAAAACTCCTGAATATCTTCAGCTCCTCTGTTTTTCAATCTGAGATAAACATCAACATAGTTTGACTGTCTTGCGGCTTTGGAACAGTTACGACAGGTACACCAGTTCATATTATCACAAGGTGAGAATGAAAAACAGTTTGTTCCGTCCTCGTAAAGCAAAGGAATATCCATACCTACGGTTACAAACTCAATATATTCGAGAAGACCTGTGAAAAGCTTTACATATTGCTTTTCGTCTGTTGCGCAAGGCTCCCATGTTGTCTCATCCTTGAACTCACCTGAGAGATATTTTGCATAATATCTTTCTTCGAGATTACCGAAGCTTTCATCAGGCATTGTTCCGGTTGCCATTCTGTGATACTTATCCATTGAGTGAATATCAATGTAAACTGTACCGACGAAATTTCCGTAATAAGATGACGGAATTTTAGCATTTTTAAAATCAAATCCGATAGCGCCGTTTATACCGCGAGGCAAATGGAATGTGGTTCTGTAATCTTCATTTGAATTGAATGTGGTTTTAGACTGGCGGAAGCGGTAACCGGGCACAAAAGTTACGTCTGTTCCCTCTTGAATATCTACAAATCTCTGCTTATAGAGAAACATATAATAATTCTCAATAAAGCCAAATCCAAGATAATCTTCAATTATTTCATATGCAGCATACATATTCCCGCGATCAGTTCCATATATGTGAAGATCGCCGTTTTTGACTTCATATCTATATCCCTCATGACCGAGAGTCAAGCCAAGGTCAGTTGTTTTATCAACATCATGGATATAGATACCATGTTCTTTTGAAGACACACCTCGTTCAATGGGAATATTTACACCTGTGGCAGCAGGAATATGCTCTTGCAAAAGCTCTGCAGCCATGTATTCGTTATCACTGTAAAGGCAGTCTTCCTCAATAACTATGGAAAACAGAGATATATCGAATCCTCCGATGGTAAGACGGTACAAATGATCAGAGCCTTCGTAATCAGAAACACTTGCGCTTCCTGCCAGGCAAAGTTTTAACGTAAAGGAATCAACAGGAGATACCTTACCGTCAGCATCAAAATCAGCGGCATCCACAGTATACTCTAATCCTTGAATTCCGGCTATAGTTAATTTTAGCACTAATGAGTCCATAGCATTTATTGCTTTGTCGGAATTAACGTCGCCCAGCTCATAGGTATTATCCTTTGCTATGCCGTGAATGAGATCAAAGTTATCCTCATCCAGCTCTACAGGTGTATACGCTGCGCTGATACCTGTTATAAATAAGCAAAGCACAATAACCAAGCTAATAATCACCTTAAACAATCTATTCATATCAGTATCCTTTCTGTAGTAACTTTTACATATAAATTGTATCACAAACATTATGATGTGTCCATATATAAAAGTTGTTTTTATAAAGAAAAATTACAACTACAGTTACTTACTATATAAAACACAAAACCGCCTTTCGGCGGTTTTGAATAAGTTATATTACTTCTTGTTTGCGATCTCGTCTGCGAGCATTGCAATGAAGTCCTCAGCCTTCATTGTTTCTGTCTGCATAGAACCGGAGCGGCGAACAGCAACAGTTCCCTCCTCCTGCTCCTTATCACCGATAACGAGCATATAAGGAACCTTGGAAAGCTGTGCCTAACGGATCTTGAAGCCTGTCTTTTCCTGACGCTTATCTGCTGCGCAACGGATACCACACGCCTGCATCTTAGCGATGAGCTCGTCTGTATACTCGTTGTTTCTGTCTGTGATAGGAAGAACCTTAACCTGCATAGGAGCAAGCCATGCGGGGAACTTACCTGCGAAGTGCTCGATAAGGATACCGATGAATCTCTCAATAGAGCCGAATACTACGCGGTGAATCATGATGGGACGGTGCTTCTGACCGTCAGCACCCATGTACTCAGCCTCGAATCGCATGGGAAGCTGGAAGTCGAGCTGGATAGTACCGCACTGCCATGTTCTGCCGATGGAGTCCTCGAGGTGGAAGTCGATCTTAGGACCGTAGAATGCACCGTCACCCTCGTTAACAACGTAAGGAAGGTTCATCTCGTCAAGAGCGGCACGAAGACCGTTTGTTGCTACCTCCCAGTCCTCTTCGCTACCAATAGAGTTCTCGGGCTTTGTGGAAAGCTCAACGTGGTACTTAAAGCCGAAGAGGCTGTAAACCTCATCTATAAGACGAACAACGCCCTTGATCTCGTCTGTGATCTGCTCCTTTGTCATGAAGATGTGAGCATCGTCCTGTGTGAAGCAACGAACTCTCATAAGACCGTGGAGCTGACCGCTCTTCTCGTGACGGTGAACGAGACCAAGCTCGCCGACTCTCATGGGAAGATCTCTGTAGGAGCGGGGTTCGGACTTATAAACAAGCATACCGCCGGGACAGTTCATAGGCTTAACTGCGAAGTCTACGTCGTCGATTACGGTTGTATACATATTTTCCTTGTAATGATCCCAGTGACCGGATGTTTCCCAAAGCTCACGGTTGAGCATGATGGGAGTCTGAACCTCAACGTAGCCTTCTCTTGTGTGGATCTGTCTCCAGTAATCCATAAGAGTGTTCTTGAGGATCATACCGTTGGGAAGGAAGAAGGGGAAGCCGGGGCCTTCGTCTCTCATCATAAAGAGACCCATTTCCTTACCGATCTTACGGTGGTCACGCTTCTTTGCTTCCTCGATACGTGTGATGTACTCCTCGAGGTCTGTCTTGTTGGAGAATGCAGTACCGTAGATACGAGTGAGCATCTTGTTCTTCTCGTTACCTCTCCAGTATGCACCTGCAACGCTTGTAAGCTTGAATGCCTTAACTGCGGATGTGTATGTTACGTGAGGGCCTGCGCAAAGCTCAACGAAGTCGCCCTGCTTGAAGAAGGAAAGCTCCTCATCCTCGGGAAGGTCGTTGATGAGCTCGATCTTGTAGGGCTCACCCTTCTCTTCCATAAGAGCAAGAGCTTCAGCTCTGGAAAGAGTAAATCTCTCGAGCTTGAGGTTCTCCTTTGTGATCTTCTTCATTTCAGCCTCGATCTTTGCAAGGTCTTCCTCTGTGAAGGGAGTCTCGCGGTCGAAGTCGTAGTAGAATCCGTCCTTGATGGAAGGACCGATTGCAAGCTTTGTTTCAGGGAAGAGGCGCTTTACAGCCTGAGCGAGGATATGGGAAGCTGTGTGGCGAAGAGCGCCGCGACCTGCTTCATCCTCAAAGGAAAGCTCCTGAACGGAGCCATCGTGCATGATTACTTTCATTGATATATCTCCTTAAAATTATTAAAAACAAAATAAAAAAACACCCACGCAGAAAAATCTGCCAAGGGTGCATAGCACGGTTCCACCTTGCATTTAACTCAATAGTCTTTAACGCAGACTTACGGTATACTCATCGTACACAAGCTCGGGAGTGGTCTTCACTGAAGGTTTACTAAACAGGGCTCACAGCCAAGACCCCGTCTCTCTGATGGAACAAACAGCTACTCTTTCCGTCATTGCTACATATATTTATAACACTTACGACGAATTTTGTCAAGCGTTTTTTATACTTAATATTTATGTATAGTATTATATCATCAAAAAAGCAGATAACAACATTATAATATTTTTAATATTGTGGAAATACGGTTGTATTTTTGACAAATTTATGATAATCTATAAATAGTAAACATTTCGTAAAAGAAAGGGTTATTATTATGGAAAAAATCAGACTTGGTCTTATCGGCGTAGGCGGTATGGGTAGTCATCATCTCTACTACAGCCACAAGAACAACAAGCGCATCCAGATCGTTGCTCTCTGCGATATCATCGAGGACAGAGCTACAGGCAACATTACAAATGCAGGTCTTGAGGGCGCAAAGGCTTACACAGACTGGAAGGAAATGATCGATAACGAGGAGCTCGATGCAGTAGATATCTGCACACCTAACTACCTCCACTCCGTTATCGCTGTATACGCTCTTGAAAAGGGTCTCCACGTATTCTGCGAGAAGCCCGATGCAGTTTCCGTTGAGGAAGCTATGAAGATGAAGGAAGCAAGCGAGAAGAGCGGCAAGGTTCTCATGTGCATGAGAAATAACCGTTACTACTCCAACTCCAAGTACCTCAAGAAGCTTGCTAACGCAGGTGAGTTCGGTGATCTTTACTGCGGACGTTGCGGTTGGATCCGTCGTCGCGGTATCCCCGGCAAGGGCGGCTGGTTCACAACAAAGGC
>JAZTXZ010000138.1:0-14823 GCA_045636685.1 Candidatus Avispirillum sp.
GTTATGTTTAGCAAATATATTTTTCTGAGGCAGTAAAGCACAAGTATAGCAGTATATACTGTTTCTATCCGATAATTTGCCGTCTGAAATGTTATGTAAGCTGAGAAAATAAGAAAGAGCTGATCATAGGATCAAAAAATACACCGCATAAAAAGAAGGCTTTTGAAACAGCCTTCTTTTTATCTTGACACGGTGTTATATTTAAGTTATAATTTTATGTAACTTTACAGATAGGGAATTATAAATGGAAATACTTTGCCATACTCATACTCACGGGGCAGAGGAGGCCTTTCGATTTTTCGAGGTCCTCTGGAACACCGTGAAGGAGACGGCGCTTATTCTGCCCTTTATGTTCTGCGCTTTCTTCGTCATAGGAGCGCTGGAAAGAGGGGCAGGGCGTAAAATGGTCTCCGTTATCCTTGCGGCCGACAAGATAGGTCCGCTTATGGGAGGCCTTCTCGGTGCAGTTCCTTCCTGCGGATTTTCCAGCGCCTCGTCAAATCTTTTCGGTGCAGGCCTTCTCACTACGGGTACCCTCCTTGCAGTATATCTTTCAACCAGCGATGAGATGCTTGCTGTCATGGTTGCAAACCGTATTGATGTGCTTACTATTTTTAAAATACTTGCCATAAAGGTTGGCAGTGCAATAATCTGCGGATTTCTTGTGGATGGAGTCACAAGGCTTTTCTATAAGCTTATGGAATTGAAAAACAAGAAAAAGGCCGCAGAGGAAAACGGCGAAGAAGCCGATCTCGATGAGGCACTTGATGATGCTATGGAATGCGGCTGCTCTGATGCATTCTGTGCCGCTAAGGGAAATATCTTTATCTCGAGCCTCTGGCGTACTCTGAGGATATTTGCCTTCATTTTCGCGATTTCCCTTGCTCTCAATGTCGCAATGCATTTTGTTGATATGGAAGCCGTGGGCAATTTTCTTTCCCGCATGCCCTTTGTTGGCTGTATAGTTGCGGGCCTTATGGGACTTATTCCTAACTGCGCTGTATCCGTGGCTCTCACGGAATTCTGGATAGACGGAGTGATTTCCGCGCCCATGATGCTTTCAGGTCTTATGACAGGAGCGGGCAGCGGCCTTCTCATCCTTCTTCGCACAAATAAAAACAAGCTTGAAAACGTAACCTTTATAGGTCTGCTTTTGTTCTTCGGAATACTCTTCGGAGCCCTTTCGGGAATATTATTCTTTTAATAAAATATAAGGAGATAGCTATGTTCAGAGAGACTTTTGTTGAAAAAACCGCTATGTTCGGCACAGAGGAGAGAGGTTATCTTTTCCATATGCCCGAAAACTATGATGAAACAAAGAAATACCCCGTTGTTCTGTTCCTCCACGGAGCAGGAGAGAGAGGCGACGATAACCGCGATCAGCTTGCAATCGGAATAGGAACTGCTCTTGCCGATGCAGAAAGCCCTCTCCATGATTCATTTATCATTGCTCCTCAGGTTCCTCTCGAGAAGCTTTGGGTAAATACTCCCTGGAATGTGGGTAACTACACAGTTGACGACAGAGAGGAAACTCCTTATCTTGCAGGTGCTGTACAGATTGTTCGTGATACTATTGCAAACTATCCTGTTGATACTGCAAAGGTGTTCGTAATGGGTATTTCCATGGGCGGATACGGCTCCTGGGATACACTTGCACGTCATGCAGACCTTTTTGTGGGCGGCTTTATCTGCTGCGGCGGAGCTGACCTTACAAAGGCAGATATCTTTAAGGAAAAGACTATCTTCACATATCACGGCAGCGCTGATGACGTTGTTCCTTGCTTTGGTACACAGAATGTTGTCAAGGCTATCAAGGATGCAGGCGGCGAGAAGATCACATACCGCGAGTATGAGGGTATGAACCATTGGACATGGGACCGCGCATACAGCGAATATGACGATATCAAGGCACTTTTTAAGGCGTGATTTTGCTGTAGCTTTAGAAAATTATGTAAAACATTAATACCGGGAAAGGGTTAATGTTTGTTTCTGCCTGTTCTTGCGTGCAGAGTTAATTTCTGACCGTTATAATAAAAATGATCTGTTCGGGGCTGTTGCATTGTTGCAGCAGCCCCTTTTATTTGTGGTTACTCCTGAGATATCTGCCTGTGAAGCTCGTTCAGTGCATCAGAGAGGGAACCGCAGGCGTCGATCAGCCCGCATCTCACTGCCTCATTTCCGTCTATAAGACTGCCCGTGTCTGTTGCGATCTGATCAGTTCGGGTAAGCATTTTCCTGAAATCATCTTCGCTCACCTTTGAGTGCTCCGTTATAAACCTTATTATTCTGTCCTGCATACGTTCAAAATAATAATAAGTTTGAGGCACACCGATAACCGTGCCGCTGACGCGTACGGGATGGATAGTCATAGTTGCGGAAGGCACAATAAATGACCTCTTTGCGCTGACAGCAAGGGGCACTCCGATAGAATGTCCGCCGCCCAACACAAGGGAGACCGTTGGCTTTTTCATGCCTGCTATCATTTCGGCAATTGCAAGTCCTGCTTCAACATCTCCTCCCATGGTATTTAAAACGAGAAGGAGGCCGTCAATCTCATCCGATTCTTCAACTGAAACGAGAAGGGGGATTATGTGCTCGTATTTTGTTGCTTTCTGCCCCTCTCCAAGCTCATAATGCCCCTCTATCTGTCCTATTATGGTCAGGCAGTGGATTCTGTTTCCTTCCTTTTCTGTAATGATTCCGCCGCTTTCGCATATGCTGTCAAGCTTTTCATTCTCGTTTTCTTCTTTTGAAGCGTTGTTTCTTTCCGCCATTATAAAAATGCCTCCATTTTCATCGAATTGATCCTCTCTTTTTCGATTATGTTTTCACATATTCCAAGGACCTGAGCATCGCACCTGCCCGTTACCTCTTCACGCATACGTTCAAGTCTTTTAATGCTGTTTTTTGTTTTACTGATATACATTTGTGCAATACGGGAAGGCGCAGTGTCTATGACGGTATTGATGCTGACCCCTGCTTTTGCACCTATCTTTGTTAAAAAGCCGGGGGGCAAGGGTTCTATGCCGCGCTCGTGCATCATGTTTTCAAGATCCTTTGAAAAAGCCGAGTATTCCTCGAGGAAGCGTGTCATCTCGCTTATCATAAAACGGTCCCGTACCTTTGGCAGGACGCTGACTATGTTCTCGCTTCCCATTTTTACGTTTTTGTACATCCCATCAAGGAGATATTCCGTGGGATCTCTGCCGCCAAATCCTGTTTCCATATACTTTTCCTTTCTTAATTTTTATAATTATTCTCTATATAATAGCAATTAATTCACTTGATTGGATTTTTGCACAAACTTTGGCGTTGTTGATTTGTCCAAATAAACGAAAAAGTCTCTCGAGTTTTCGGGCATATTGACAGATTGATGCGGATGTGGTATTATTATTTAAATTACTTTTTCAGGAGGAATTTGCTATGAATACATGTGCAGAACTTTTTGTTAATTATCTTAAGTCCAAGGAATACAACTACGGCGTTCATGAGGCTGCCTCAGGAGACGTTTGTGTAGACTTCCCCTATCAGGGAAAGGTTGCTAAGTGCATCTTTTCCGGCGATGACGGCCACTACTTCTCTCTTTACATCCTCTTTGAGAATGTTCCCGCGGATAAGCTCGTTGATCTCCTTTTCGTTTGTAACGAGCTTAACACTCAGTATAAGTGGGCTACATTCTATATTGATTCCGATAACGATCTCATGATCCACGACGATGCTATCCTCAGCGTTGAGTCTGCGGCAAGCGAGGCTATGGAGCTTCTCGTTCGTCTTCTCGATATTGCAGATACTGCAAAGCCCAAGATCATGAAAGCTCTTTACGCATAAGAGTTATTAATTCACCGATGCGGACCTGTGGGCTCTGCATCGGTGAGTTTTTATTTATAAAGAAGCGCTTAAAAAGTGCTTCTATCCTGAAAAAGAAACAGATATAACGAAAGGAACAAAATAATATGAATATTATCAAGATCTCGATCATTCTTCGCAGATCCGATGTATTCTGGGATTACAAATCAAAAAACGGCAGAGATTTTTGGGATGATCTTATTGCACGTCTTGAGAGCATCATTCCAAAGGATTGCGCTGTCACCGATACGAAGAGCAATTTTCAGCATCTCTTCTATTTCACCACAGATGTAAAGGATGATATCCTGCGCAAAGCTATAAATGAGGCGGTTGCGGCTGTTTTGCAGGATGAAGAAAGTATCAAGAATGTAATAGTTTTTGTTGGCCAGCCTCACGGTTCCGAGCTCAGTAAGCTTAAGGAAAAGAATGCAGATAAAATTTCTGACAATGAGGGCTTCTGGGATCTTGCCGACCGCATCATTGACAAGGAAAACGAAAGCGAGCAGACGAATGAAGCTGCAGAAGAAGCTCCGAAAAGCACTTTCATAAACCCCAAAGCTCAGTATGCTTCTGTCGATACCGCTGATGGCAAAGAATCAAAGCCTGCGGAGGATATAACAGAGGAGAAAAAGCAAAATGCTGTTTCTGCTTCTCTGTTTGACAGTCTCAATGATATCAGAGATATGAAAAACAAGCTTCTCGATGTCATCCACGGACAGCGCCATGCAATAGACGAGACTGTTCAGGCGATATTTGAAAGCCGTATGTTTGCCCCCAAGGCAGACGAACGCAAGGGCCCTCTTGCAACCCTTCTTTTTGCAGGTCCTTCCGGTGTTGGTAAAACATTTCTTGCAAGCAGAATAGAGGAGCATTTGAAATGCAAAATGCTGGTTGTGGATATGAGTGAATACTCAGACAACCTTGCAAATAATAAATTCAACGGCGAGCACGGATGCCCCGCTGTGGTTACGGGCTTTGTCCGCGAGAATCCCAACGGTATCATCATCTTTGATGAGATAGAAAAGGCTCATATTAATACTATACATCTGTTTTTGCAGATTCTTGATGATGCAAGACTTATGGATCATCATATAAAGCAGAATGTATCGTTTAAGGATAATATCATAATAATGACCACCAACGCAGGTCATAGTCTTTATGAGGATACTACTGTCTGCGATCTTTCGCAGACTCCGAGAAACGTTATTCTCGATGCTCTCAGAAAGGATATCAATCCTGCAACAAAGGAGCCCTTCTTCCCCGAATGCATCACAACAAGAATGGCAAACGGCAAAGTCATCCTTTTCAACCATCTTGAGCCCTTTGCTCTTATGGATATTGTTAAGGATGAGGTAGACCGTCAGCTCAGGCTTTTCAAGAGCTCCGCCGGCATTTCAGTTGATTATGATCCAAAGCTTCTTTCAGCGCTTCTGTTGTATAGCGGCGGCGGTGTTTGTGATGCGAGAAGCCTTAAGGGCCTTGCAAAAAATACTGTTGTCAAAGAGCTTCAGGAGATCCTTCTGCAGTTTGCAGACCGATATCATGATAAGGTCAACTCTCTTGAAAATATTACATTTACAATAGATACCCGGGGAGACGAAGACGTTACAGCCCTTTTTGAAAACAAGGATGAAATGCATGTAGCGATCTTTGCCGGAGAAAAAGCAAAGGAATTTACAACAGTATATGCAGATGCTTCTTCCAATACTGTTTTCGAGATTTTCGACGATTGCAATCTCTTTAAGAGAAAGATACGCGGCGTTGTTGACTATATCCTTATCGATCCCTTCTGCGGCACAATGCCCTCTGAAAAGAGCCCTAACGATATTGAGGATATAAACTCAGATGGTATGGAGATATTCCGCTATGTTCGTGAATACAATCCGGAAGTGCCTGTGTATATTCTCAATCTTCAGGGTAAGGAGGACAGAGAGTTTGATACTCTTCTTGCCAAGGGTGCAAGAGGTGTTATCAGAATGAACCCCGATAATAAGGAGGACTTTGAAAAATCTCTCGAAGAGCTTTCTCTTTACGCCCGAATTAATAACGGAGTATATTCTCTCGGCAGAACAGGAAGAGTTCTTTCCTTCAACTGCGCCCAGTATCTTATTGATGAAACCACCGCAGTTGTATCCTTTGAAAAGCTTCAGCTGAAAAGCGCTCCTGCTGCAGGTGATGCATCTCAGATCGCAAGAAAGGGCGAGAACAACAACATTATGTTCAAGGATGTTGTTGGTTGCAGGACTGCCAAAGCAACTCTCAGCGAATACTGTAAGGCGCTGGATGATCCCAGAGAAACAGCACTCAAGGGTAAGAAGATGCCCAGAGGCGTTCTTCTTTACGGCCCCCCCGGAACAGGAAAGACCCTGCTTGCAAAGGCTATGGCAAACGAATGCCGTGCAACCTTCTTCCCCGTTTCCGCAACTTCCTTCTTCGGATCTCTTGTGGGAGAAACGGAAAAGAATATCGAAAATCTTTTCAAGAAGGCTCGGAAATACGCGCCCTCCGTTATATTTATAGATGAGGTAGATGCAATTGCCAGAAAGCGAGTAGGCTCTCCCTCCACATCTCATAACGAGGATGCTCTTAATACCTTCCTTGCCCAGATGGACGGATTTGTAACTGATGAGAAACGTCCCGTATTTATCCTTGCAGCAACAAACTATGATATAAACGGCGATAGCGGCAGAGTTCTTGATTCTGCATTCGTTCGCAGATTTGACAGCAAGATCAACATTCCCCTTCCCGACACCGACGACAGATACGAGCTTATTCTTATGAGTCTCAAAAAGCACGGTATTCATTTTGGAGATGCTCATGAAAAGATCGTGAGAAATATGGCAGAGAGAACGGGCGGCATGAGCAACGCCGATCTTGAAATGATGAATGCTTCCTTTGCACGCACCGTATCAGACGATAAACCCGATGGCGCAAGGTATATGGACGCCCTTGATGCCTTCCGCTTCGGCGATGTCAATAAAATGGATCCTGACCATCTCAGGCAGACTGCCTGCCATGAGGCGGGACACGCAATTGTTTGTAAGCTTTGCGGCACTACTCCGTCATTCCTGACCATCGTTTCCCGCGGTGATTTCGGAGGATACATGGAAAGCGCGGGATCAAAAAACTCGGGCACATATACATACTCCGAACTCATGGACGTTGTTTGCAGATGTCTTGCAGGAAGAGTTGCAGAGATCGAGCTTTACGGAGAAGGCGCCGGTATTAATACAGGTGCAAGCTCTGATATTCAGAAGGCAAGATACTATATAAAGGCCTGCCTTGGGGATTTTGCAATGGGGGATAATCTTTTTGCCCATTGGAAGCCTCAGGAGGCAGAGGAACTTATGAGAAAGCAGTATAACCGTACAAAGGAAATGCTGAGCATGCACAGAGATACACTTATAAGACTCACAGATCTTCTTGCAAAGGAAAAGAGCCTGGATAAAAAGCGAATGGAAGAATTCTTTGCGTCCGAAGGCATATAATATCAAAAATCCCACCGTAAAAGGTGGGATTTTTGATATTGCTGATGTTTCAAGGATGCTGTTTTCAATCGTTGTTCATGCTTTTGTTAATTTGTGCCGAAAGACTTTCGGGGAGGGGGATAGCATATTCCGGCCAGCCCTCGGTGTCCGTGTCTATCTCTCCGCTGTTCCAGTACCATGCGCTGTTAATATAGTAAAGATCAGCCGAAGCGCAGACAAGGCCGTCGCGGCTTATCTTTTTCAGAGTGCCGAAAATTTCAATTCTATCAAAAAATACGGTCATTTCCTTTTCCATATCTTCCATTGAGTAGATATAGTCAAGGTCTTCTTCGGTGATGTCAATAGCGTATGTGCGCTCATCCTCATAATCGGGATGGTTCACGGAAACGAACCAGCTGTAGTTTTCATCGTCTGCGTAGTACAGGATGGCATCCTCTATTTCCGATTTTTCTATGTAAAGGTTTTCGCTTTTGTAAACGGCATCACGGTATTCGTTGGAGACATGGAACAGGTCATGCTCGGGATATTCCTCGGTGTAGTAGCTGTATCTGAAAATGTCTTCGGGATATTCGAGAAGCTCATATGTCTTATCATCGTAGGTAATGGTGTCTGAAAATTCTTCTTCTTTCTCAACGGTGAAGATTCTCTCTCCGTCGGGGAATTTGAGGGTGAGAGTTTCGCCGTCGCACTTAAGAACTTTGATTTTTGTAGTGTAGAAGGGAATAAAATCGTATTTGAGCTTTATTATCCCTTTATCGGGATCGTAAGTATATCCCTCGCAGAGGTCGGAGTCGTTAACGGGGTTTCCGCAGGCGCAGTAGTAGCTGAATGAGCCTTCAGATGAAAATCGAATGTATTCCGTGTCAGCATCAGTCGAGCGGGTCCACTGCACATCCATAAAGTCACTTTCAAGTTCAAAATCGCTGTTCTGACAAGCACAAAGTGGGAGAACAAGAAGAACCAGGGCAAGAATAAGACAGGTTGATTTTTTCATAGTATCTGTTCCTTTTTCATATCTGTCATGGAAGAACGTTTCCTGCAGACTTGTAGATATCGTACCATTCGTCACGGGTAAGGGCAATATCTGCCGCTTTCAGGCAGTCCTTAAGGCGGGAGATGTTTGTCGTTCCCGTAACAGGTTGTATTTTTGCGGGATGGCGCAGTATCCAGGCGATGGCAACGGTGGTTTTTGAAACAGAGTATCTGTCGGCTATTCTTTCAAGAGTTGTGTTCAGCTCGGGAAACTTTTCGCAGTCGATGAAGCATCCCTCAAAAAAGCCGTACTGCAAAGGAGACCAGGCCTGAACCGTGATACCCTTAAGGCGGCAGTAGTCAAGGACAGCGCCGTCGCGCATAATAGAGGAATCGTTGTACATATTAACGTTAAAGCCGGACTGTATAGTGGGCGCATGCATAATGCCAAACTGGATCTGGTTTGCGCACAAGGGCATATCAAGGGCGCTCTGCAAGAGCTCCATCTGGTAAGGATTCTGATTGGAAACGCCGAAAGCGCGCACTTTTCCGTCAGCTTTCAGCTTGTCAAAGGCGCGAGCAACCTCTTCGGGTTCCATAAGCGCATCGGGGCGATGGAGAAGGAGAACATCAATATAATCAGTGCCAAGGCGCTTAAGACTTCCCTCAACGGAGGATACGATATGATCGTATGAAAAGTCAAAAAGGCCGCGGGTGATACCGCATTTTGTCTGGATAATAATATCCTCTCGGTTAAGAGTAGAGATAGCCTTACCGAACACCACTTCGCTGTGGCCGCCGCCATAGATGTCGGCGTGATCGAAAAAGTTGGCGCCTTTTTCAAGAGCAGTATTAACGAAAAGAGAGGCTTCGTTTTCTGTCATGCCGCTGATTCGCATACAGCCAACGGCAACGGTGGGAACGGAGAGTCCGCTATTTCCAAGCTGAATATTGTACATATTAACCTCGCTATAAGTGGTTGGTTTGATTCTGAGAATATTATACCATATCATCTTTCCGAAGGAAAGTGTTTTATGATAAACACCTCACTGCCGATATGGTAGCTTAATAAAAAAATCCGCCCGATTTTTGGGCGGATTTTTTTATTTCAGCTTATTTGTATTTGATTTCTTTGCAAAATGCTCTTTTGTAAGCTTTGCAACTACGCCTGAGAGGGCAAAGAGGGCAATGAAGTTGGGGATTGCCATAAGTCCGTTGAAGGTATCTGCAAGATTCCATACAATTTCAATGGATGTGGTGGCGCCTACAACTATCATAGCTGAGAAAATTATCTGATATACTCTTGAAACCTTTGAGCCGAAGAGATATTCCACGCAGCGGGAGCCGTAAAGAGACCAGCCGAGAATAGTTGAAAATGCAAAGAGGAAGAGGGCGACGGCAACGAACAGAGCTGCAAATCTATCGCCAAATACTGTTGCGAATGCGGCAGTTATAAGCTCGGAGCTGACAGATTTGCCAAACTCAATATTAATGCCGCTTGTGATGATGGTAAGGCCTGTGAGGGTACAGATAACAAGGGTATCTGCGAAAACCTCAAAGATACCGTAAAGACCCTGCTGAACGGGGCCCTTTGTATCAGCTGCCGCGTGGGCAATACCTGCAGAGCCGAGACCTGCTTCGTTTGAGAATGCACTTCTCTTGAGACCCCATACGAGAGCTTCCTTGAGTGCGATACCGCTTGCCGCACCGCAAACCGCGCGGGGAGTAAATGCGCCAATGAAGATATTTTTAAATGCAGTGCCTATATTTGCGAAGTTAGCACCGATAACGATAAGAGCGGAAATGATAAAGAAAATGCTCATGAAGGGAATGAGAAGCTCAGTGATCTTGCCGATTCGCTTTATGCCGCCAACGAGGGCAACAGCGCAGATAACTGCAAGAACGATACCGATAGCAAGACTGATAGTTCCTTCCTTATCAGCAGCGGAGGGTACAAAGGCTGTGACAGCACCGTTAATGGAGGAGGAAATGCTGTTTGCCTGAGAAAGGTTACCGATTCCGAAGGATGCAAGGATAGCAAATGCTGCAAAAAGAATAGCAAGCCATTTCCATTTCTTGCCCATACCGTTGGTTATGTAGTACATGGGGCCGCCAACCCAGTCGCCCTTTTTGTTCTTCTCTCTGAAGTTAACGGAAAGGGTTACCTCGCAGTATTTGATGATCATTCCGAGAAGTGCGGCGATCCAGAGCCAGAAGATGGCACCGTATCCGCCCATGGCAATGGCCTGGCTTGTGCCGATAATATTACCTGTGCCTACAGTTGCCGCAAGGGCAGTGGTCACGGCCTGGAAGGGGGTGATGGAGCCTTCCTTAGCTTCCTGTTTCAGGAAGACCTTACCGATGGTGTTTTTCATGGCGTATCCGAATCTTGAAAACTGGATACCTCTGTTGCGGATTGTAAAGAAGATACCGCCCAGAATAACGCAGGGCAGAAGGATATATATCCATGCAACAGTATTAAGTGTGCCGGTGAAGAAATCAAGAACTGCGTCCATAGTAACCTCCAAAGAAGCTATTTTTACCCTTGTATTGTACAATAACTTTTTCCAAAAAACAACATAATAAAAGCCGAATTTTACTACTGAAAAATATATTCTTTTGTGATTATAATGAAAACTCCCAATGATATATTGCCGACGCAACATGATATATGCCCCGGGGCATATTATGAAATATTATTTTCGCAGAAAATATATATCACTGCAGGGTGGCTTACTCTGAGCTAAACCCACTAAAGAGTGCGGAGGGCTTACCATATAAAGGGAATCAGGCGATATTTTACTTTTTTCTTGTATTCGCTGTAGCCCTCAAGCTCTTTTTCCAGAAATTTTTCTTCATTTATTATTCTCACTCCTATGATAAAGGGATATGCAAGAAAGATAAGAAGGGAATATAGCGAACCCAGAACCAGGGGCATTGATAAAAACAAAAGCAAAGTGGCGCTGTACATAGGGTGTCTGATAACAGAGTAAAGGCCGGTATCGATGACCTTCTGGCCCTCCTGGATTTCAATAGTGCGGCTCAGATATGCGTTTTCTCTCATAACCTCTGCATAAAGCACGTATGCGAGAAGAAAAAGCACCGCGGAGACTATAGCTACGACTCTTGGCAGAGTGTAAAGGTTGAAGCGGTGTCCCAGTCCCGCAACTATAAAGCCCGCAAGGAACATAAGTCCGCTGAGCTTGACAACAATACCCTGCTTCTTTTGCGTTTCCCTGGCATTGAGCCTTTTTTTGAGAAGATCAGGGCTTTTGAAGATCATAACTATTCCCGCAAAAAGCATAGGAATAAAAAGGATACCCATCAGAAGCCATCCGTTGAAATAGCAGAAGGTGCCTGCGGGCCAGAAAATGAGGGCGCCAATCAGGGCGATACCCAGTAAAAATTTCAGTAATGCCTGAAAAAATAATTTGACTGTCATAGCATTTCTGTCCCTTTTCGAGAGATTTATATATCCAAAAAATCCAGTGTGAGCTCAATGACCTTTTCCGGTTCACCGCGATTTTTGAAGCGGTGGTCAGCGCCCTTGATCATTTCAAGTTTTGCGCAGTGCTGACTTTTTGTGAAATCAAAAACGTCAGACGGAGGAACGATATCGTCGCAGTCCCCGTGAATGATAAGGGTGGGAAGAGTCAGTTTCATATCGTATACGCTTTCCTGAGAATTAAGGTCTTCTGAAAAAGAGTAGGGCAGGTCGAGAATCCGCTCAAATCCGCACTTTACAGTCCCCGCGTTCTTGAAATCCCCGTCACTTATTTTGAGAACAGTTTCGAGAAGGATTTTCGGCATGGTAACCGCAGGGGCTCTCAGCACAAGGGAAAAATCCCGAAGAAGAGAAGTGCAAAGAAGGGTGATATATCCTCCGAAGCTTGTTGCAAAAATGCCCTTTGAAGCGCGGGGATAGTTGCTTTCGACGTATTTAATAACGGTGCGGAGATCTTCTTTGCAGTTTTCTATAGTCAGCATATCCTCGCCGACGGGGCTTTCGCCGTGGGCGGGAAAGTCAAAGCAGATAAGGGCACTGCCGCTATTGCAAACAGCGCTGCCTAATTTTTTCAGCATGGAGCTTTCTTTGTCTCCCGCAAAGCCATGAACGCCGACTATGACGTTATGAACATCTCTGTCGTCAGGCAAAAAAGCCTTGCATTTTATTTCATACAGTCTGTTCAGAGAAAATTTGGTTATCTGCATTGCATGCTCCCTTTTGCAAAGTTCTGTTAAAGCTTTTACTTTGGTTTATTGACTGTGGTAATTATAACATTTTTGCCGTGACAATTCAATGAGTAAAAAAAATCCGCCCGATAAAGTTCGGGCGGATTTCTGATCTTATCTGAACGGAACAAATCAGAATTTATTTGTATTCGTTTTTTAGTTTTAAGATATTTTCCTCAATTTTTTTGATGATTATCTTAAATTCCTCATCTGTTTTTCCTGTGGGATCATCAAGACCCCAGTTGTCGTCAAATGCTCTGCCGATAAAAGGGCAGCTAACGTTGCATCCCATTGAAATTGCAACGTCGGGATTGGGGATATCTGAAATCAGTTTTGAATACTGTGATTGTTCCATATCGATCCCGTAAAGCTCTTTCATGATTCTGACTGCGTCCTGATTGATCATGGGCTTTGTTTCTGTTCCGGCTGAATATGATTCAAAAACATCTGATGCCAGGTGCTTTCCCAATGCTTCTGCAATCTGGCTGCGACAGGAATTATGAACACAGATAAAGGCTACTTTTTTCATAGGCTTTTTATAAAAGGGACATTGCTTCTGTATGCACTGATTGTTCATATGACAGCGTGAGCATGTGATACGGTCAAGATCCATACTGATCCCCAGGTTCTCGCGTGTGAATTCAACTGCTTCAATAATGGCAAGATAAGAATCTCTTTTGCAGCAGCGAGGGCCGCCGTTTTTGCCGATGGCATCAAGGGCTTTTGCTGTCATCTGATTGGAAAGCCCCCAAGATTGTTTTGCCAGAGGTGTTGCTTTTAATGCAATAGAAACATACATACCTGTGCTGACACCTGCACCGCAGGCGCCCCAGAATCCGCAAGCACCGCCGGGCACTTGCTTTCCTCTCTTTTGCATTTCATAAAGGGCGGCTTTCAGATCTATATCTCCGCCCGCGTTTTTATAAGCTGTCAGAAGAGCGGAACCAACCATAACGTGATGCTCGGGGCCGTGCATATGGCAAGAGGGCAGACTCATCATTTTTTCAATGATCTCAATGGGGTCCGCAGAGCTGCTGCCAAGGCATATGGAGATAATTTCGTCCATTCCCTGAGTGTGACATTCATCACAAATAAAATGTCCTTTTATACACCTTGTTTTGCTGCTTTGCTTTTTGTGGCAAAGCTCGCATTCCATTATTGTGTCGGTATCAAGATATTCCAGCGGGGAACCGCATATCAGGCATTCTTCGTTCATACAAATCACCTCATAAAATCATTGTTTGTCATTTTATTATAATAATTATATCACATCGGATTTCAAATGGAAACAAAAATTGAAAATCCCCTGCTTTGGGAAAATTATTTGTTTTCGCTTTGTCTGATCTTCATTTTTCGCCAGCTGATATAACCGTATATGTCATTAACCAAAAATGCAATAAAACATACTACTACGGAAATATATCGGCTGTCATATATACTTGCCAGTATCCATAAAACTATCAATACAATATCATTTGAAGCATATGCCAATGCAAACAGAGGGCTTCGCCTGAACGTGAGATATACGGCAATAAAGCTTGTTGTAACAGACAGTGTGCTCGGCACAATATTTGCTGTATTGAAATGCTCCAAAATAAAGTAAAACAATACGGTAATTGCAATTGTAAGAATCCACATCAGTAATGTTTCTTTCTTGCTTATAGTATTAACTTTAACCTCTGCTTTGTTTTCTTTATACGGGTTTCTCAGCCATGATATTAAAGCGAAAGCGGCCATTGGCATGGTCATGCCAAGATATGTGATCATTTCTCCGTAATAATTAAAGCTAAAAGAGATTATACCGTAAAGCATACTGAACAGTACCATTAATAATTGACCAAAGGGGTTTCCTTTTGCATTAAAAATAAGCGAGGTAACACCTATAAGTGATGCCAGCAGGGTTAAATAATTTTCTCTGTCGAAAATGCCAAAGGAGCCTGTTATCAGCATCACAGAAGAGGACCATAATATAATTTCCAGCTTTGAAAAATAGTTTTTCAATCAAATCACTCCCGAAAAAAATAAACATCCGCATACACATCTTCTAAGACCTAACGATGTGCAAACGAATGCATTGAACATTCTACTACTCGGTAGCAGTTTTAACGATATTAAGTTGCAATACGATAATACCATAAGGGCAGAAAAAAAGCAATATGAATATTACTTATATTTTTCAATACTTTTACAGTCCCCCGACTGCGATGCCGCGCATCCGCTCCCTTGTGCAAAGGAAGGGAAAGGCTCCCCCCCGCGCATTCCGCCGGGGGCTTTTTTTTGCTTT